>NZ_CP014143.1:1657500-1660000 GCF_001750105.1 Microbulbifer aggregans | reverse complement strand
TCCGTTACTCTTTGGGAGGAGACCGCCCCAGTCAAACTACCCACCATACACTGTCCCCGATCCGGATAACGGACCTGGGTTAGAACCTCAAACATACCAGGGTGGTATTTCAAGGATGGCTCCACTGCAACTGGCGTCACAGTTTCAAAGCCTCCCACCTATCCTACACAAGTAGGCTCAAAGTTCAGTGCAAAGCTGTAGTAAAGGTTCACGGGGTCTTTCCGTCTAGCCGCGGGTACACTGCATCTTAACAGCGATTTCAATTTCACTGAGTCTCTGGTGGAGACAGCGTGGCCATCGTTACGCCATTCGTGCAGGTCGGAACTTACCCGACAAGGAATTTCGCTACCTTAGGACCGTTATAGTTACGGCCGCCGTTTACCGGGGCTTCGATCAAGAGCTTCGCCGAAGCTAACCCCATCAATTAACCTTCCGGCACCGGGCAGGCGTCACACCCTATACGTCCACTTACGTGTTTGCAGAGTGCTATGTTTTTAATAAACAGTCGCAGCCACCTGGTCACTTCGACCGGCCTCAGCTTAGGGAGCAAGTCCCATCACCAAAGCCGGCGTACCTTCTCCCGAAGTTACGGTACCATTTTGCCTAGTTCCTTCACCAGAGTTCTCTCAAGCGCCTTGGTATTCTCTACCTGACCACCTGTGTCGGTTTAGAGTACGGTTCACTATTGCCTGAAGCTTAGAAGTTTTTCCTGGAAGCATGGCATCAACCACTTCGTCTCTAAAAGAGACTCGTCATCAGTTCTCGGCCTTAGGGACCCGGATTTGCCTAAGTCCCCAGCCTACAACCTTAAACACGGACAACCAATCGCCGTGCTGGCCTAGCCTTCTCCGTCACTCCATCGCAGCAATAGCGAGTACAGGAATGTTAACCTGTTTCCCATCGACTACGGCTTTCGCCCTCGCCTTAGGGGCCGACTAACCCTGTCCCGATTAGCGTTGGACAGGAACCCTTGGTCTTCCGGCGGGGAGGTTTTTCACCCCCCTTGTCGTTACTCATGTCAGCATTCGCACTTGTGATACCTCCAGCAGACCTCCCGATCCACCTTCAACGGCTTACACAACGCTCCTCTACCATGCACATAGTGCATCCGCAGCTTCGGTTACCAGTTTGAGCCCCGGTATATCTTCCGCGCGGGCCGACTCGACTAGTGAGCTATTACGCTTTCTTTAAAGGATGGCTGCTTCTAAGCCAACCTCCTAGCTGTCTGGGCCTTCCCACATCGTTTCCCACTTAACTGGTATTTGGGACCTTAGCTGGCGGTCTGGGTTGTTTCCCTTTCCACGACGGACGTTAGCACCCGCCGTGTGTCTCCCGCGATTGCACTCCTCGGTATTCGGAGTTTGCATGGGGTTGGTAAGTCGGGATGACCCCCTAGCCCAAACAGTGCTCTACCCCCGAGGGTGAGACGCGAGGCGCTACCTAAATAGCTTTCGAGGAGAACCAGCTATCTCCCGGCTTGATTAGCCTTTCACTCCGATCCACAGGTCATCTCCTAATTTTTCAACATTAGTGAGTTCGGTCCTCCAATTGATGTTACTCAATCTTCAACCTGCCCATGGATAGATCGCCGGGTTTCGGGTCTATTGCCTGCAACTGAACGCCCTATTAAGACTCGATTTCTCTACGGCTCCCCTAAGCGGTTAACCTTGCTACAGACAATAAGTCGCTGACCCATTATACAAAAGGTACGCAGTCACCCCGAAGGGCTCCTACTGCTTGTACGTATACGGTTTCAGGTTCTATTTCACTCCCCTCTCCGGGGTTCTTTTCGCCTTTCCCTCACGGTACTGGTTCACTATCGGTCAGCTGGGAGTATTTAGCCTTGGAGGATGGTCCCCCCATATTCAGTCAAGATAACACGTGTCCCGACCTACTCGATTTCACTAAAAATGCCTTTTCGTGTACGGGGCTATCACCCTGTATCGCGGAACTTTCCAGATCCTTCCACTAAGACATAATTAGCTTAAGGGCTAATCCCCTTTCGCTCGCCGCTACTCAGGGAATCTCGGTTGATTTCTTTTCCTCCGGGTACTTAGATGTTTCAGTTCCCCGGGTTCGCCTCCCTAACCTATGTATTCAGTTAGGGATACCTGTAAACAGGTGGGTTTCCCCATTCGGACATTCCAGGATCAAAGCTTGTGTGCCAGCTCCCCTAGACTTTTCGCAGGCTCCTACGTCCTTCATCGCCTCCAGCTGCCAAGGCATCCACCGTATACGCTTAGTCGCTTGACCATACAACACAAACGACTACTAACGACTTTTAACATCCAGGTTTCCCTGGACGCCGGATTGTGTGCTTGAGAGACACACAATATATTGATGTTAAGTATTGTTAGTACTTAACCTCGCCTTGCAGTGTATTACTACAAAATGTTTCACCTTGTTAAAGAACATCTGATGTAAAAAATCAGAAAGCTGAACTCTTATTCCTAAACCACAGGATGATTCAAGAATCCAGATTTCTGATCTCTAATATTGA
>NZ_CP014143.1:1540000-1655000 GCF_001750105.1 Microbulbifer aggregans | reverse complement strand
CGCGAGCATTTCCGGAAAGATCCGGCGCGGGAGGAGAGGCCTTGGCCTCGGGCGACAAGTTTCCCTGTCGCCACTTCGTAACTCTAGTATCACAAACCGGGGTTCACCAGCGGACTGGCACTAATTTTGCCCCTGATTGCTGTCGTCAGACTCCTTCTCCGATTCTCCAGCCAAAGCTGAAACCGGCTTTCGCTCCCGGGTCACACGCCAGAACCAGGTGGCCGGACCTGACAGCGTATAAACGACCGCCAGCGCCAGCAGGACCCGAGGCGGGTCGATGGTCACCAAGCTGAAGATCAGAATGACCGCCAGCATCATGACGAAAGGCACACGCCCCTTGAAGTCCAGGGTCTTGAAGCTGGTATAGCGGAAGTTGGACACCATCAGCAGGCCAGCTGCCGCTGTGACAAGCGCTGCCACAATACCAAGCCCCATTCCTACATCCGCATCGTGCCCAGCCCAGACCATGCTGGCGACGATTGCCGCAGCGGTCGGACTGGCCAAGCCGATAAAGACGCCCTTATCCACGGTGCCGACCTGGGTATTGAACCGCGCCAACCGCAAGGCAGCGCAGGCGGCATACAGAAAGGCGGCGGCCCAACCAAGCTTGCCCAGTGGGCCAAGGCCCCAACTGAACACCACCAACGCTGGCGCCAGACCGAAAGACACCATGTCCGACAGGGAGTCGTATTGAACGCCGAAAGCGCTCTGGGTGTCGGTCAGCCGCGCAACCCTGCCATCGAGACCGTCGAGGATCATGGCGGCAAAGATAGCAATAGCAGCGGCCTCGAAATTGCCACCCATGCCGGCAACAATGGCATAGAAGCCACTGAATAATGCACCGGTGGTAATCAGGTTGGGCAACAGGTAGACACCCCGGGCGCGTACTTTTTTGCCGCTCGCAGAGACCTCCTCCTCAACGTGCTCGTCGATGGGTAACCGGATCTCTTCCGCGGAAGTGCGCGCGGCGTCTTCGCTCCGGTCTTTATTCTCTTCCCCTTTGTCGCTCATAGCTTCTCCGTTTATGCATCACGCAACCGGCGAGTGTACAGTGAAGTCCGCGCCCGGGCACAGCCCAAAAAAAAGCGGCGGGGTCGCCCCCGCCGCTTTTCCGATCGAAGATCCAGCACCAGCCTCAGCTGTTGCCCTCGGTCTTGTCGATGATTTTGTTGGCCTTGATCCAGGGCATCATCGCGCGGAGTTTAGCGCCCACCTGCTCGATCTGATGCTCGGCGCCGATACGGCGCTCCGCTTTCAGGCGAGGCTGGCCGGCGAGTGACTCCAGCATGAAGTCCTTGGCGAAGCGCCCCGCCTGAATGTCTTTCAGCACGCGCTGCATTTCCGCCTTGGTCTCTTCGGTAACAATCCGCGGACCCGTGACGTAATCGCCGTACTCGGCGGTATTGGAAATAGAGTAGCGCATATCGGCGATGCCGCCCTGATACATCAGGTCGACAATCAGCTTCAGCTCATGCAGACACTCGAAGTAAGCCATTTCGGGAGCGTAGCCCGCCTCGACCAGCGTTTCGAAGCCAGCGGTAACCAGCGCTGAAACACCACCACACAGGACCGCCTGCTCACCAAACAGGTCAGTCTCAGTCTCCTCGCGGAAGTTGGTCTCGATGATACCGGAACGGCCACCACCATTTGCGGAAGCATAGGAGAGCGCCAGCTCCTTCGCGTTGCCAGAGGCATCCTGATAGACCGCAATCAGCGTCGGCACACCGCCGCCTTCGAGATAGGTGGAGCGCACAGTGTGGCCGGGCCCCTTGGGCGCGATCATGATCACGTCCACATCTTTCGGCGGCTCGATGAGCTCGAAGTGAACATTGAAACCATGGGCAAAGGCCAGGGCCGCACCGGATTTCAGGTTGGGAGCGATTTGCTCACGGTAGATGGCCGCCTGATACTCGTCCGGAGCAAGGATCATCACCACGTCTGCGTCCTTGACCGCATCAGCCACTTCGGCAACACGCAGGCCAGCCTTTTCTGCTTTAGCCCACGAACTGGAACCTTTTCGCAGCCCCACTACCACGTTTTCGACTCCGGAGTCCTTCAGGTTATTGGCGTGGGCATGACCCTGGGAGCCGTAACCGATGATGGCAACGGTTTTCTGCTGGATGATGGACTGGTCGCAATCTTTGTCGTAGTAAACTTGCATTGTTCTATTCCTGTTTATTGCTAAATCAAACACTCAAAACTTTTTCGCCGCGGGCAATCCCCGACACCCCAGAGCGCACCACCTCCATGATGGTGTGTTCACCAAGAGCCAGCAGGAAAGCATCCAGCTTCTCGCTGGTGCCGGCCACCTGAACGGTGTACATGTTGCTGGTGACATCGACGATCTGGCCGCGGAAGATATCCACGCTGCGTTTTACTTCATCACGCTGAGCACCTGTGGCCCGCACCTTTACCAGCAGCAACTCCCGCTCGATATGAGCCCCCTCTGTCAGGTCAACCAGCTTCACCACATCGATCAATTTATTCAGGTTCTTGGTGACCTGCTCGATCTTGTGGTCGTCACCGATGGTGACCAGGGTCAACCGGGACAGGGTGGGATCCTCGGTCGGCGCGACGGTGAGGCTCTCGATGTTGTAGCCACGCTGGGAAAACAGCCCTACAACACGGGACAGCGCGCCGGGTTCGTTCTCCATCAATACTGAAACTATTCTGCGCATCTCGATGATTCCCTAAGTCCGCTCCGTCTTACTCAGCCACATATCCCGCATGGAGCCACTGGGCATCACCTGCATCGGATAGACATGCTCCGATGGATCGACATAAACATCGATAAAGACCGTGCGATCCTTGATCGCAAACGCCTCGCGCAACTTTCCGTACAGCTCGTCACGATGCTGAATCTTCATGCCGAGATGGCCATAGGCCTCCGCCAGCTTGACGAAATCCGGCAAGGATTCTTCATATACGCTATGGGACAAGCGCCCCTCGTATTGCATCTCCTGCCACTGCTTCACCATGCCCAGCGCCTGGTTGTTCAGGCACAGGATCTTCACCGGCAGGTGGTACTGGGTCGCAGTGGACAGCTCCTGGATACACATCTGAATACTGCCTTCGCCGGTGACGCACAGCACCTCGGTATCCGGATGAGCAATCTTCACCCCCAGAGCGGCGGGCAAACCGAACCCCATGGTTCCGAGACCACCGGAATTGATCCAGCGACGCGGCTTGTCGAACAGATAGTACTGAGCTGCAAACATCTGGTGCTGGCCCACGTCAGAGGTGACAAATGCATCCCCCTCTGTGATTTCGTGCACCGCACGGATCACTTCTTGCGGCATCAACATGTCGCCATCCGTGCGGTACCGGGGCGCCGCATAGATGCCATGCCGCTCGCGCCAGTCCTCTATCTGCCGCCACCAGTCAACAATTGCAGACTGGTCCGGCTGCTCATCGGAGGCCCTCAGCATCTCAAGCATATCGCCAAGTACCGACTGCACTGTACCCACGATGGGGACGTCGGCAACGATCGTCTTGGAAATGGAGGCCGGGTCCACATCCACGTGAATGATCTTTGCACCCGGGCAAAACTTATTGGGTGTATTCGTCACGCGATCATCAAAGCGCGCACCTACCGCCAGGATCACATCCGCGTGGTGCATGGCGGTGTTGGCCTCGAATGTGCCATGCATTCCGAGCATGCCGAGGAAGCGGCGATCCGTCCCGGGGTAGGCTCCGAGCCCCATCAGGGTATTGGTAACCGGGAAGTTGAGCAGTTGCGCCAGCTCTGTCAGTTGCTGGGAGCCCTCACCCTGAACCACACCGCCACCGGCATAGATTACCGGGCGCTTGGCCGACAGCAGCAGCGCTATGGCCTTGCGAATCTGCCCGGTATGCCCCTTACCTGCTGGCGTATAGGAACGCATGCGTAATTTTTCCGGATACCGGTACGGAAAGCGGTCCGCCGGGTTGGTGACATCTTTGGGGATATCGACCACTACCGGCCCCGGGCGACCGGTACTGGCAATGTAAAACGCCTTTTTAATCACCGCCGGAATTTCTTCGGCATTCTTGACCAGAAAGCTGTGCTTCACGATCGGGCGCGAGCACCCCACCATATCGGTTTCCTGAAAGGCGTCTTCACCGATCTTGTCGCTGGGTACCTGACCAGAAATCACCACCATGGGAATCGAGTCCATGTAAGCAGTGGCAATGCCGGTAATGGCATTGGTCGCGCCGGGCCCGGAAGTCACCAGCACCACTCCCACCTTGCCGGTAGAGCGGGCGTAACCATCTGCCGCGTGCGTGGCGCCCTGCTCATGGCGCACCAGAACATGCTTGATCTTTTTCTGCCGAAAGATGGCATCATATATATGCAACGCCGACCCACCGGGGTAGCCGAAGATCAGATCTACCCCTTCATCCTGCAGCGCGCGAACCAACATATCGCCGCCGGAGAGTAATTCCACGGGAGCCCCCTAAGTTTTTACGAAAATTAGGACAATCATCACCCGAAAGACCGAAAACCACTGCCCAACGAGGATGTCAGACGCGATTGTAAAGGAAAAAGGTGACGAATATCAGCCTGAAACGCACTTTTCGGACGATTTTTAGGATAACTTCATCGCTCAGCGGGGTGCGTCGATCCCCAGCGGTCGAAACCACTGTGGACTATCAGGCCTCCGGGGGTGGGGAGAGCCGTCTCGACGGATGTTGACGGGCGGTTGGCCCGGTGGAGGCAGGAACCCTGCCCGCCGGTAAGGCGAGCGGACCGCAGGGTGCGCGGCGGTCTCTGCTTGTCGAGGAGGGCCCAGATTCTCCAAACTCAGCGGGAGCTGTCAACCGAAGTACGTCCTTTACCGACACTTTCAAGCCAAAGTGTTAAAGACGTAGTGGGCAAGCTCGCCGGGGCCTGTACAATGGGCACTGACGTCCAACCTAATAAGATCGAATAAGACTGAGGCCTTTCATGCGCACTGCTCTCGCGATGTTCGCAACAGTTACGACACTGACCCTGGCACTGGCCGCCCAAGCCGACGGCATCTACAGATGGGTGGATGAGAATGGCGTGGTGCATTTCGGATCACAACCTCCTCAGTCGGAAAAGCAGGTAGAAGTCGTTCGCAAGCCCAAGTCCGAGCGCTACCGTCAGTGGGAATCCGAGCAGATGGCAACGCAGGCCTCGGTAGAGGGCGAAGCGGAAACTGCAGAGAAAGCGGCAGATAAACCTGCGGAGGCGGCGCCGAATAATCAGGATGCCGAGGTCAAACAGCTTACAAAAGCCGAGATGGCAGTGCGGGCGCAACGCTGTCGTCTGGCGCGCACTAATTTGGAATCACTAACCAGCCACAATCGGGTGCGCGAGATCGGCACCGACGGCAAACAGCGCGTCCTGCCCGAGGAAGAGCGCCAGGCCCGCATTGCCCGCGCCAGAAGCATCATCGCCGAAAACTGCTAAATCCGGATACAGACCAGCCGCTGGCTTGCAGCGGCAGCTCCCTCTCCTAACGATCCGGCACTCCCCACGCGACCCAATAAGTTCTTCCTTGCATAAAAAAGGCGACCCCGTAGAGTCGCCTTTGTGCATGACCGACAACCAACTCATTTCTTCGTCGGCATCAGCACGCCATCAATAACATGTACCACACCATTGGAATTCATGATATCAGCCTGAATTACCGTGGCCGTGTTCCCTTTGGTATCGGTAACCATGACTTTGCCGCCATCGACCTTCAGGGTCAGCTCCTCACCCTGCACCGTAGCAACTTTGGCATGCCCTCCACCTTTCTTGGTCAGCTCCATGACGACTTCCGCGGTGGCTTTGCCGGGTAGCACGTGATAACCAAGAATCTTTTGCAGCTTGCCCTTGTTTTCCGGCTTGAGAAGCATATCCACGGTACCGGCCGGGAGTGCAGCGAAGGCATCATTCGTCGGCGCAAATACGGTAAAGGGACCCTCGCTATTCAGCGTATCTACCAGCTCCGCAGCCTTGACTGCCGCCACCAGAGTAGACAATTGATCGGCACCGGCGGCATTCTGCGCGATCGTTTTACTTTCATCTGCCTGCAGGGATCCGCAGTACAGGGCTGCCAGCATCATTGGTGCCAGCACAAATCGAGAAAAAAAGAATTGCAGTGAACGCATGATTGCACCTCCACAGTAGAACCCAAACTTCATCGGGAGGAAGATACCCCCAGACAGGATTGAGCTGCCCGGCAGTATAGGGTCGGCCCACTGGCACCAACAGGGATTCGCGTATAACCCTTCAACAGCACAGATTCCTGGCCTCTGTCGATATTCGTATTCAGACCCTAGCCGCCTCCTCGGCGTACTGGTCGTAGTCACGTCCCAGATAGGAGTACATGGCGGGCACAACAAATATTGTGAACAGGGTGCCGATCGTCATTCCCGTGGCCACCACCAGCCCCATGGCAAAGCGGGCTCCACCACCGGGGCCTGCGGCGACCAGTAGCGGCACCATCGCCAGCACCAGGGAAGCAGTGGTCATCAGAATCGGACGCAGGCGAATCGCCGCTGCCATCTCGATGGCTTCGCGCTTGCCATGGCCGTCCTGCTGCAGCTTGTTGGCGAACTCCACAATCAGAATGCCGTGCTTGGAGATCACTCCGATCAGGGTCACCAGCCCCACCTGGGTATAAATATTCATCGTGGTGAATCCGAGGCTGACAAAGATCATCGCCCCGCAAACGCTCATGGGCACGGTCACCAGCATGATGAGCGGGTCGCGCCAGGACTCGAACTGAGCGGCCAGCACCAGGTAAATGACGATCAGGGCAAAAAAGAAAGTGAGGACCAGTTCCGAGCCCTCGGCCTTGTACTGGCGGGACTGCCCCGAGTAATCGACGGAGTAACCCGCAGGCAGGATCTCCGTTGCCGCACTCTCGAGCATGCCCAGGGCTTCGCCGAGGGTAATACCGGGACGGGGAACACCGGAAATGGTGACGGCATTCAACTGCTGGAAACGCTTCAGCTGCTGCGGCTCAACGGTTTCCCGCAGGTTTACCAGCGTGGACATCGGCACCAGTTGACCGTTGCCGGCGCGAATATAATATTGTTTCAACTGCTCTCCGGTCAGCCGCTCCCGGCGTACCACCTGGGGGATCACCTTGTAGCTACGGTTGTCGAGGGAGAAGCGATTCACATACGCCCCCGACATCATAGCCCCCAGCTCCCGACTGATTTCCGCCATGGTGACGCCGATCGAGGCCGCCTTGTCCCGGTTGATGGTGACCGCCAACTTGGGTTTGTCGATCTTCAGATCCGAATCCAGAAAGATAAACTTGCGGCTGGCCAGCGCCCTGCCCATGATTTCATCGGCAAAGCCGGCCAGGTTTTCCATCGGCTCGGTAGAGCCGATCACAAATTCCACCGGCAGGTTACCACCGGCGGTGGGCAGACTGGGTGGCACCACCACTGCCACCTTGAGCCCTGCGATTTGCGTCACCTCTTCACTGATGATCTCCTGCATCTCCTGAGTGCCCTTTTTGCGCTTATTCCAGGAGTCCAGCACGAAGCCGGCGATAGCACTGTTGGTAGCATTGGCAGCACCGCCAACACCATTCAGCAGGAAGAGATTTTCCACTTCCGGATGACGCTCGGCGATCACATCCAGCTCGCGGGTGAAGAGCTCCAGATAATCCAGCGTGGCGTAGGCGTCGGCAGAGGAAATTGTCAGCACAAAGCCGCGATCCTCGTCCGGCTCCAGCTCCGCCGGGCTGGTAATAAACAGGAAGTAACAACTGGTGATGACGATCAAGCCGAACACCAGGATTACGAACCGATAATCTAGTGCACTGTGCAGGCGGCGTTGGTAGCCCTCCTGCAGGCGATCAAATCGCTTCCCCAGCCACCGCTCAAGCCGCGATCCGCCTTCCTCACTATGGGGACGAAGAATTTTTGATGCCATCATCGGTGACAGGGTCAGGGCCACGACGCCGGACAGGAGCACTGCCCCGGCCAGGGAAAAGGCAAACTCCAGAAACAGCGTGCCGGTGAGTCCGCCGAGAAAGCCGATAGGTAGATAAACCGCGATCAGGGTCGTTGTCATCGCCACCACTGGCCAGGCAAGCTCCCTCGCTCCCACGATGGCGGCCTCATTCGGGCTCATCCCCTCTTCGATATGCCGGTGCACGTTTTCCAGAACGATAATGGCATCGTCAACAACAATGCCGATGGCCAGCACCATCGCCAACAGGGTCAGTAAGTTGATGGAAAATCCCATCAGCAACATCAGAAACAATGCGCCAATCAGTGACAGGGGAACGGCCACCGCCGGAATGACAACACTGCGCAAAGAGCCGAGGAACAGGTAGATCACCACGATGACAATCAGTACCGCCTCGACAATGGTCTTGATCACCTCATTGATGGAGTCCTGGATATACTCGGTGCTGTCGTAGGGAATCTCGCCAATCATGCCCTGGGGCAACTGCGGAAAGATTTCCCCCTCCAGCTTTTTCCGTACCGTGCGGATCACCTCCAGCGCATTGGCATCCGGAGCCACCTCGACGGCAATAAAGGTGGCCGATCGTCCGTTAAATGTGACCGAACTCTCGTAGGACTCGGAGCCCAGTTCAACCTCGGCAATGTCCTGCAAGCGAATGATTCGATCGCCATCAGAGCGCACTACCAGCTGCCGGAATGCCTCTTCGGTGGCGATATCGGTATCGGCTGAAATTTCCACGGTCACCATGGTGCCCTTGGTACTGCCGACCGCGGAAAGCACATTGTTGACCCGCAACGCGGCACTCACATCGCCCGGTGTCACCCCGAAGGCTGCCATGTCCGCTGGTCGCAGCCAGATACGCATGGCAAAGGTGCGATTGCCAAGCAACCGCGCCCGCTGTACGCCCGGGATGGTGGAGAGCTTGGGTTGCACCACGCGGGTCAGGTAATCGGTGATCTGGTTGTTATCCAGTAACTCGGATGAGAACGATAGGTACATGGCGGCCACGGTCTGGCCGATGGCCATATCCACAGTGGAGTCTTCGGATTCCTCCGGTAGCTCGCTGCGTAGCTTGTTGACCTTGGCCACCACCTGGGTGAGCACTTCGTTGGCGTTATAGCCGAGGCGCACGTAGGCCTGAATCGTGGACAGCCCCTGTACGCTGGTGGATACCATGTAATCGATGCCGTCGGCGGTCGCCACCTCCTGCTCAAGGGGCGTGGTGATGAATCCCTGCACCAGATCAGCATCTGCGCCCACGTAAACAGTACTGACGGTGATGACCGCATTTTCCAGCTCGGGGTATTCCCGCACATTGAGCTCTGTTGCAGCGCGCAGGCCCAGCAGCAACAGGAACAGACTCACCACCGTGGCCAGTACCGGTTTGCGAATAAAGATCTCGGTAAAGTTCACCCGCGCTTCCCTAGCTGCATCTGGTCATCCGTCATCGATTCGCCGGGTTGGGGTCGCTCTTCGCTGGTGGCGTGTTTTCATTGTTGATCGATACGGCACCCTCGTTGCGCAGTTTCAGCAGCCCGCTGGTCGCCACCTGCTGACCGGCTTCCACCCCCTTAAGGATCTCCACCAGATCGCCGCGCTCTTCTCCGGTTTGCACGACCCGGCGGTAGGCCACAAGTCCCTCTCCCTCAGGCGATTTCTCCAACACAAAAACTGAATTGCCGTAAGGCGCAAACCGGATGGCGGTGCGAGGCACCACCTGCACACTGCGCTCTGCGGCAAGCCCTAGGGTGACATCAGCGTACATGCCGGGCCGCAGCTTCTGCGCGTCATTCGGCAAGGTGGCCTGGACAAGGAAATTGCGACTCTCACTGTCCACGCGGGGATCAATCGCGGTGATCTTGCCGGGGAAGCGGGTTTCTGGATACGCACCGGTGCGGACAGAGACAACCTGCCCGATCTTCAGGCGCGCAAAGTGTTGCTCCGGGAGCGAGAAATCGGCATAAATGGGCGCCAGTTGCTGGAGGGATACCACCGCATCGCCGGGACTGACATTCTGCCCCAGATCCACCATACGAATTCCCAGCTGGCCGGAAAACGGTGCTGTCACCCGCCGCTCGGCCACGGTAGCGCGCTGCACCTCAATACTGGCGAGCACCTGCTCCAGGGTACTCAGGGCGTCATCGAGCTCCGCATCGGTGGTCACACCACGACCATGCAACTTCTTGATCCGCTCATGATCCCGGCGCGCCAGTTGCAGCTCCGCCTCCAGCACCTTGAGCTGCGCCCGCTCAGGCTCAGCGGCGAGCTCCACCAGTAGAGCCCCTCGCTGCACCGTTTCTCCGGACTCGAAATAGATTCGGCTGACCACCCCCTGGGCCTGGGTGGTGACGTCCACACCATTGACCGCCCGCAGTGTGCCCACTGCCGTCAGCTGCTCCTGCCAGGTCTGCATCTCTACCATCGCCGAAGTGACCGTGGCCGGTGGCAGGGCCATGGTGTCAAAGGCACGATTCATCATCATTTTGCCGAACATCTTGAAGGCAAAAATACCGCCGAACAGCAGCAGGCAACCGAGCAGCATCAGCAGCATGGGCTTGTTGAATACTCGGTTTTTTGCCGCCACTCGAAATCCCGTTTCTTATCTACCACTGTTCGCCGGACGCCTCGTAATCCCGAGCGCACCGTCGCTCTCAGCATAGGCAATCACCAGCTACGGCAGCGCTCCACCGGCACCGGTAAGCGATAAAGAGGAGTGAGAACTTAAGAAAGGATAATTGCTGCGCCCTGACAGCCAGCACCAAACCGCGGAAGGAGAGAAAGGAAAAGGCGGCGAGGAGTTACCCGCCGCCCCCAGGGGCTCAGGTGCGGAATACCGCCTTGTCGCCCTCGACTCCGGCGTGAATGGTATCACCGGGAGCAAACTTACCGGCCAGAACTTCCTGGGCCAGCGGGTTTTCTAGCCACATCTGGATGGCACGCTTCAGCGGACGGGCGCCGTAGACCGGATCAAAACCCACCTCGGAAAGCTTATTCAACAGCTCATCAGAGATTTCCAGATTGAGATCCCGGTCGGCCAAGCGCCGACGGAGATGATCCAGCTGGATTTCGGCGATCTCGCGCACCTGCTCGCGACCCAGCGGATGGAAGACCACCACCTCGTCGATACGGTTGATGAATTCCGGCCGGAAATGATCACCGACCACCTCCATCACAGCGCTCTTCATCTGCTGGTAGCGAATCTCGCTGTCCAGCTCATCCTCTTCCTTGGCACTGGCGTATTTCTGGATCAGGTCCGAGCCCAGATTGGACGTCATTACTACCACCGTGTTGCGGAAGTCCACCGTACGGCCCTGACCATCGGTGAGACGCCCGTCTTCCAGCACCTGCAGCAGGATATTGAAGACATCGGGGTGGGCTTTCTCCACCTCGTCCATCAGGATGACCGAGTAGGGTTTGCGGCGCACTGCCTCGGTTAAATAGCCGCCCTCCTCGTAACCCACATAGCCTGGAGGCGCGCCGATCAGGCGTGCGACGGAATGCTTCTCCATAAACTCCGACATGTCGATCCGCACCATCGCGTCCTCTGTGTCGAACAGGAACTGGGCCAGCGCCTTGCACAGTTCCGTCTTGCCCACACCGGTGGGGCCGAGGAACAGGAAAGAGCCGTTGGGCCGGTTCGGGTCGGCAAGGCCGGCACGGGAACGGCGTACGGCGTTCGAGACCGCATTCACCGCTTCGTCCTGGCCGATGACGCGGGTGTGGAGTGCCTCTTCCATGCGCAGCAGTTTCTCGCGCTCACCCTCGAGCATTTTCGACACCGGGATACCGGTCCAGCGGGAGACCACTTCCGCCACTTCCTCGTCGGTGACGCGGTTGCGTAACAGGCGCGGCTCTTCCGCGGCCTCGGTATCAGCGGTGGACGCCGCCTGCAGCTGCTGTTCCAGCTGAGGGATCACCCCGTACTGGAGTTCGGACATACGGGTGAGGTCACCGGCACGGCGCGCCGCCTCCATATCCAGCTTGGCCTGCTCCAGTTTTTCCTTGATATCGTGACTGCCGGCGAGCTGGGCCTTTTCCGCTTTCCAGACCTCATCCAGATCGGCGTATTCTTTCTCGATCTGGTTGATGTCCTCTTCCAGCTTGGCGAGACGTTTCTGCGCCGCCTCATCATCCTTGTCTTTCTTGACCGCTTCGCGCTCGATCTTGAGCTGGATCAGCCGGCGTTCCAGCTTGTCCATTGCCTCCGGTTTGGAGTCGATTTCCATACGGATGCGGCTGGCCGCCTCATCGATCAAATCGATGGCCTTGTCCGGCAACTGCCGATCGGTAATGTAACGCTGGGAGAGCCGGGTGGCGGCAATGATTGCCGAATCGGTGATATCCACGCCGTGGTGCACTTCGTAGCGCTCTTTCAATCCGCGCAGGATGGCGATGGTGTCTTCCTCGGTGGGCTCATCCACCAATACTTTCTGGAAGCGGCGCTCCAGTGCGGCATCTTTTTCGATGTATTTGCGGTATTCGTCCAGGGTGGTTGCACCCACACAGTGCAGCTCCCCGCGCGCCAAAGCCGGCTTCAGCATATTGCCGGCGTCCATGGCGCCCTCCGCCTTGCCTGCGCCGACCATGGTGTGCAGCTCGTCGATAAACAGGATGACACGTCCCTCCTGCTTGGACAGCTCGTTGAGCACCGCTTTCAGGCGCTCCTCGAATTCACCACGGAACTTGGCCCCGGCCAGCAGGGCACCGAGGTCCAGCGACAGCAGGCGCTTGTCCTTCAGGCCCTCGGGTACTTCGCCGTTAACGATACGCTGGGCAAGGCCCTCGACGATGGCGGTTTTGCCCACGCCCGGCTCACCAATCAGCACCGGATTGTTCTTGGTGCGGCGCTGCAATACCTGAATGGTGCGACGGATTTCATCGTCGCGACCGATCACCGGATCCAGCTTGCCAGCCACGGCGCGCTCGGTCAGGTCCATGGTGTATTTGTCCAGCGCCTGGCGTGCATCTTCGGCAGAAGGATCATCAACCTTTTCACTGCCGCGCACTTTTTTGATGGCCTCCTCCAGCTGTTTTACATCGCCATTGGCGCGCAGGATTTTTGCCACCTCGCCAGCCGCCGAATCGAAGGCCGCCAGCAGCACGGTTTCACTGGCAATAAAGGAGTCGCCATTCTGTTGGGCCTTTTTGTCGGCGAGATTGAAAAGGCGCACCAGCTCCTGCGACATGCCCACATCGCCGGTGGGTGAGCTGATGGTCGGCAGTGCATCGAGGCGTTTGGCCAGGTCGTTACGCAGGCCGTTCAGGTTGAAACCGGCCTGGGACAGGAAGGCGGGCACACTGCCATTGTTCTGGTTAAGCAGTGCCTGCAGGAGATGTTCGGGGTAAATCTGGTTGTGGTCGCGGCCGACAGCGATCGACTGCGCATCGGCAATCGCTGACTGGAGCGGGTTGGTCATACGGTCTATGCGCACGGAAAAATCCTCTTACAGTTTGATGCGACAGCACAGCTTCTGAGTCTAGTTACAGATGTGTGGCCGGTTGAGGCTTTTTCAATACGCGACGTGTGGACTTTCGGCTGGTCAGGACTCCAGCCAGATCAGGGAAGCCATACGGCCGGTGGTTTTATCACGGCGGTAGGAGTAAAAGTTTTCAGCGTCAGAGACCGTGCAGCGATCACCGCCATACACGTCGCTGACACCGAGACTTTCCAGCTCGGCCCGGGCCAACCCGTAGATATCGGCGAGAAAGTGCAGGGGTTTCTGTGAGTGCGGACGGAAGCATTGCGCCATTTTTTCGGCGTGCTCCGCATTCTGGGCACTTTCAAAAAAAGCCTCGAGCACATCAACACCGGTCTCGAAAGCGTCAGGGCCAATTGCCGGCCCCAGCCAGGCCAGCAGGTTCTCGGGGCTGCTGTCGAGGGCAGCTACCGTGTTGCGCACCACGCCTCCGGCGAGTCCGCGCCAGCCGGCGTGCACTGCAGCCACCTGCGTTCCCTCCCGATCGCAGAGCAGCACTGGCAGACAGTCTGCCGTCAGTACTGCGCAAACCACTCCCTGACTGCCGGTAAAGCCGGCGTCGGCAGTCCGTACCACGTCGTCAGCGTGTGCTTCCACTACTTTGTCGCTGTGAATCTGCTCCAGCCACTGGGGCTCCGAGGGCAGCTGCAGCTCCTGTCGAAGCTGTTGGCGGTTGGCAGATACCGCAGCCTCGTTGTCGCCGACGTGGTTGCCCAGATTGAAAGACTGGTAAGGACCCTCACTGTGACCGCCGCCGCGCAGGGTGACAGCCGCACGGACTCTGGCAGGGGCGGGCCAGTCCGGGAACAGATAGTGATCGGGGGCCATGATGTCTCCTGAGATCGCGGCACTGACAGAAAATGACGCGATGAATTAAATGTGGGCCTTGCTGATACCCCAGGCCGGGCATTCAGCCTGCCCGTAACCTCTCCAGCAAGTTCAGCATATCCTCCGGCATCGCTGCACTCCAGCTCAGCGTCTCCCCGGTTTCCGGGTGCTGCAGTGACAGCTCGGCGGCATGTAGCGCCTGGCGTGGAAACGATTGCAACGTCTCGACTAATTCCGGGGAGGCGCCGGCGGGCAGGCGGCCGCGCCCGCCGTAGAGCGGATCCCCGACCAGCGGATGGCGGATATGCGCCATATGGACCCGGATCTGATGGGTGCGGCCGGTCTCCAGCTGACAGCGCAGCAGGGTATGCGCTGCGAAACGCTCCACCACCCGATAGTGCGTCACCGCCTCTTTGGCCCCGGCGGCGCCGGCGGACAGTACCGCCATCTTCAGGCGGTTCTGTCGATGTCGACCGATCGGGGCATCGACGGTACCTCCTGCGGTCATGGCCCCCTGGGCCACTGCATCATAAAGGCGGCTGACAGAGCGCTCCTTGAGCTGGTCAACCAGGTTTGCCTGGGCAGTCAATGTCTTGGCCACCACCATCAGGCCACTGGTGTCCTTGTCCAGCCGATGCACGATGCCGGCACGGGGAATATTTTGCAGCGCTGGGCAGTGGTACAGCAGGCCGTTCAACAGGGTGCCGTCGGGATTCCCCGCTGCCGGATGCACGACCAGCCCTGCGGGCTTGTTGATCACCAGCAGGCTGCCGTCCTCGTAAACCACGTCCAGGGACAGGTCCTCGGCCTGCCACTCCCCCTGCGGCTCCAGTTCGGCACGCAGGACAAGCTGCTCACCGCCGAACAGCTTGTCCTTGGGTTTGGCGCGGCGCCCGTTGACGGTCAGTTCACCGCTCTTGATCCAGCCCTGCAGGCGGGCGCGGGAATACTCGGGAATTAATTCCGCTGCTACCTGGTCCAACCTGTGACCGGCCAGGTGGGCAGGTACTAAGATGTCCACTTGAATCTGTTCGGTCATACACTGGGCCTTCGGGCACGAAAACTTTGGGCAGATCCGCGACTGTGGTTAAATGTCGGGCCGCCCCGGGATGAACGGATGGCGCGTAGTTTAATAAGGTAGAGAGTAATAATGATAGAGCGAGGCACTATGCAGGCCTGGAAAACCCTGTGGTTGGTGGTGATGTCCGCAATCGTGGTCGCCTGTGCCAGTACCGACGAGTCAGAAGAGGGCCTGCCTTCCGGCAGCCGCACCGAGCAGGCTTTCTACGAAGCCGCCCAGCGTCAGCTGCGTTCCAGCCAGTGGGACCTGGCGATCAAGAACCTGCGCGCCCTGGAAGACAACTTCCCCTTCGGCAGCTACGCGGAACAGGCACAGCTGGAACTGATCTACGCCTACTACCGCAACTATGAGAACGATGCCGCCATCGCCTCTGCGGACCGCTTCATCCGCCTGCACCCCCAGCACCGCAATGTGGATTATGCCTACTACATGAAAGGCCTGGCCTCATTCACCGAAGGCACCGGGCTGTTTGAGCGCTTCCTGCCGACCGATATGACGCGCCGCGACCCGGGCTCCGCCCGCGAGTCATTTGCCTACTTTGCCCAGCTGATGGCCCGATTCCCCGAGAGCCGCTACGCACCGGATGCGCAAAAGCGCATGATCCACCTGCGCAACCTGCTGGCCCGCTACGAGATTCATGTGGCCAACTATTACTTCAAGCGCGGCGCTTATCTGGCCGCCACCAACCGCGGCCGCTATGTAGTGGAAAACTTCCAGCAGACCCCGGCCGTACCGGATGCGCTGGCCGTGATGGTACAGGGCTACCACCTGCTGGAAATGCCCGACCTGGAGGCCAACTCCCTGACCGTCCTGCAGGCCAACTATCCGGATCACCCGGCATTTCGCAATGACGGCAGCTTCAACTACAACTATTACAAGGGCGCCAGCGGCCGCAGCATCGTGCACCGTCTGACGCTGGGCCTGTTCGAGAAGTCTGACCCCCGCGGCTTCGACAGCCGGGATCAGTACAATGTGGAATACCGCCGCGAAGATGCGCCTCTACCGCCGGAGCTGATGTAACCCCGCTCCCGCACCAACAATAAAAAACGGCGCCTGATGGCGCCGTTTTTTATTGTTCTCAGAAAATCACTCCCCGGCCTTCCAGCCATTGGTGATCGGGTAGCGCCGATCGCGACCGAAGCCACGGCGGGAGATACGCACCCCGACCGCCGACTGGCGGCGCTTGTATTCATTGCGGTCCACCAACCGGACCACCCGCTCGACCACCTCACGCTCGAAGCCCGCGGCCACGATATCGGCTGCGCTCATATCCTGGTCCACATACAGATTCAGGATCTGGTCCAGCACGTCGTAATCCGGCAGGCTGTCGGAGTCCACCTGGTCCGGTGCCAGCTCGGCGCTGGGTGGCCGGGTAATCACGGTCTCCGGAATCACTTCGGAGAGGGTATTCCGGTAACGGGAGAGGGCATAGACCAGCGTCTTCGGCACATCTTTCAGGGCGTTGTAGCCCCCCACCATATCGCCATACAGGGTGGCATAGCCCACCGCCATCTCACTCTTGTTACCGGTGGTCAGCACCATGGCCCCTTTCTTGTTGGAGATGGCCATCAACAGCACGCCGCGGGAGCGCGCCTGCAGGTTTTCCTCGGTGGTATCCCGTGCCATTCCCTCGAACTCGCTCGCCAGGGCAGCCATAAAGGCATCGAAGATGGGCTCGATACTGATCACCCGGTAGTTGACGCCGAGGCGCTCGGCCTGATCCGCGGCGTCATTGCGGCTCAGCTCGGAGGTGTAGCGGAACGGCATCATCACTGCCTCCACACGCTCCTTGCCGAGCGCGTCGACCGCGATGGCCAGAGTCAAAGCCGAGTCGATGCCGCCAGAAAGGCCCAGGACGACGCCGTTGAAACCATTCTTGTTAACGTAGTCCCGCACCCCCAGCACCAGTGCCTGGTACACAGAGGCGAGATCCTCCTGAGCCGGGGTAATCGCCCCTGAGTGCAGGGTCACCGCCCCGCCCTTCTGCTCCACCTGGAGAGGCAGCAGCTGTTCGGTGAACTCCGGCGCGCGAACAGCGAGCTTGCCCTGACTGTCGACGGCGAAGGAACCACCGTCAAACACCAGCTCATCCTGACCGCCCACCCAGTTGACGTATACGATGGGCATATTGCCCGCGCGTGCCTGCGCCCCGAGCAGTTCCAGCCGCTCCTGCGCCTTGCCACGGTGGAAGGGAGAAGCATTGATATTGAGCATCAGCTTTGCGCCCGCTGCCGCAGCCTGGGCCACAGGCTGCGGATGCCAGATGTCCTCGCAAATGGTGATGGCCGTCGGAATGCCAGCAATATCTACCACACAGGGTTTGTCACCGGCGACGAAGTAACGCAGCTCGTCGAACACCTGGTAGTTCGGCAGCTTCTGCTTGGCATACTCAACCACCAGCTCGCCGTCTACCAGCAGCCCCGCCATATTGAAGACGGCCCCGGCCACAACCCGCGGGTAACCAATCAGTACAGCGCAGGGCAGCTCCGCGGCTTTCAGCTGCGCCAGCGCGGCGTCGATGCGCCGCTGCATGCTCGGCCGTAGCAGCAGATCCTCCGGCGGGTATCCGCAAAGCGTCAGTTCAGGGAAAACCACCAGATCGGCACCGTGTTTCCGATAGGCCTCGCGGGCGCTATCGATCACCCGCTCGGTATTGCCGGGAATGTCCCCCACCAGGGAATTGATTTGTGCCAGCACTAGCTGCAAAGTAGACATCTTCTCACCTCGGTCCATACAGACCGCAATTGTACCGCGAGCCGGACAAAGTCAGCACCGGCCGTCAGAATAACGACAAAAAATTCCGGGATTCACCCTGTGAACAGCACAGCCCCCGCCGCCAGCGGCCTGACCCTGCAACATCATGAGCTGTTGCGCATCTACGCCTATTACCGGGTCGCCATTGCGCTGATACTGCTCGGCATCTTCAACTCGGAGTTCGGTCGCGGTGCCGTGGGCAATTCTGCCCCGGCCATCTACCTGAAGACCGTGGTGAGCTATTGCGCCCTCAACCTGGGCTGGCTCCTCTACCTGAGCCGCAATCACTACCGCACAAGTACCGGCCAGGTTGGTGTCATTCTCGGCTGCGACATCCTCGCATTCCTGATTCTGATTCAGGCCAGCGGCGGACTGAACTCCGGACTCGGTTACCTGCTACTGATCAACTGCTCTGTGGGTTCGATGCTGCTGGATCGACGCATGGGGGCTTTCTTTGCCGCCGTCGCCAGTATGGCGGTCATCGGCCAGCAGCTTTACGGACTGCTCGCCGGGATTGCCGACACCCAGGACATCGTCTCTGCCGGCAGCCTCGGCATTTTGCTGTTTGCCACGGTCAGCGCGCTACAGTATCTGTCCGGCCGCATTCGCAGTGCTACGCTCCGCGCGGATCAGCAGAGCCGCCAAGCGGCGCACTTACAGCGCCTGGCACAACAGATCGTGGAACGGATGCGCACCGGCGTACTGGTACTGGACCCCTCTAACAAGCCGGAACTGGTCAACCGTGCAGCGCAACAGTTGCTCGGGGAGCGGCTCCAAGCAGGTGCTGACGGCCAAAATGCACTGCATAAACTGGTGCGCGACTGGCGCAAGGATCCGTCCCTCGGCACCCCGCTGCTGCAGGGAGAAAATGGCAGTGAACTGCGCGTGAATTTCACTAACCTGCCGCGGGAACAGGGCAATAGCACATTGTTGTTTGTGGAGGACACCCGCAAGCTGGCTGAAGCGGCACAAAAGCTCAAGCTGGCCTCCCTGGGCCACCTCACCGGCTCCATCGCCCACGAGATCCGCAATCCGCTCGGCGCCATCAGTCACGCCGCCCAGTTACTGTCCGAATCACCCCAGCTCAGCGACGAGGACCGTCACCTGGTCGATATCATCTGCCGCCACAGCCTGCGCGTGAACCAGATCGTGGAGAACGTGATGCAGCTGTCGCGCCGCCAGCCGGCGGAACCGCGCCTGCTGGACCTGGGTCTATGGACCGAGCGGTTTGTGGCCGACTTCCGCGCTGGGGCGCCGGCAGACACCACTATCGAACTGGAAATGCCCAACGAGGAGATCCCGGCTCGATTCGACGCACAGCAACTGGCGCAGATCGTTACCAACCTCTGTAATAACGCCCTGCACCACTCCCGGGAGAATTGCGGACATCGTTGGCTCGGCCTTGAGGTCTACCGGCACCCGCAAAGAGACTGCGCAGTCCTCGACATCAGCGATCAGGGGCCAGGGGTACCACCGGAGCACATGGACCAGATCTTCGAGCCATTTTTCACCACCGGCCAGGGCGGCAGCGGCCTTGGCCTCTACATTGCCCGGGAGCTTAGCGAGGCCAACCAGATCAACCTCTACCACTGCCGCGACCGCTACGACAGGAGCTGCTTCCGGGTCGAGTTCGCGCCCGTGGAAAGCATCGTTCACTAACCGACAGAGGCCACCAAATCCGGCGGCTTCTCTGTCATAATCGGGCAATCTCAGGAAGCAAAAATAAAAGTACTGGAACCATGCAACCACTGGCACTGGTCGTCGACGACGAGCCGGATATCTGTGAGCTCCTGACGCTGACCCTGCAGCGGATGGATGTGCGCTGCCATACCGCCGCCACCCTGGAGCAGGCCCGCCGCTTGCTGGCGGAGCACCGCTACCACTTCTGCCTCACCGACATGCGCCTGCCCGACGGGGATGGCCTGGAGCTCGTTGAACGGATCCAGCGAGATCTGGACGGCCAGCTGCCAATTGCAGTCATCACCGCCCACGGCAATACCGATACCGCCATCAACGCCCTGAAGTTGGGCGCCTTCGACTTTGTCAGCAAGCCGGTGGACCTGGAGCGACTCCGCGGCCTCGTACAATTGGCATTGCGACTCAACCGTGAGCGCGACGACCAGAGCGCCACTTCCGCTCCTCGTCTTCTGCTGGGCGAGGCGCCTGCGATGCGCAAACTGCGCGCGCAGATTGCCAAGGTGGCCCGTAGTGACGCACCGATTTATATCAGTGGCGAGTCCGGCTCCGGCAAAGAGCTGGCAGCGCGCTCCATTCACCTGCAGGGTCCCCGGGCCGAGCAACCATTCGTGGCCGTCAACTGTGGGGCGATTCCCACTGAGCTGATGGAGAGTGAATTCTTCGGCCACAAGAAAGGCAGCTTTACTGGCGCCCACCGGGACAAGCCGGGCCTGTTCCAGAGCGCCGCCGGCGGTACGCTGTTTCTGGATGAAGTTGCAGACCTGCCGCTGCCGATGCAGGTCAAACTGCTGCGAACCATCCAGGAGAAAGCGGTGCGTCCCATTGGCGCGGGCCAGGAGGTTCCGGTGGACGTGCGGATTCTGTGCGCCACCCATAAAGACCTGTCACAGGAAGTCATCGAGGGACGGTTCCGCAACGACCTCTACTACCGTATCAACGTCATCGAGATTCAGGTACCCGCACTGCGGGAACGCGCCGGCGATATCCCACTGCTGGCGGACACCATCCTGCGACGCATCGCTCGCGCCGCAGGCTCGCCTCCACCAGAGTTGGCCCCCGCCGCTCTCGGCGCATTGCAGCGCTACCGCTTCCCCGGCAATGTGCGCCAGCTGGAAAACATTCTCGAACGGGCCTTCACCCTGTGTGACGAGGGCCTCATTCGCGAGGAGGACCTGAACCTGGAGCAGGATGCCGGCCCCTCTTCCGCAGTCAACCCCGTCAGCCGCTCCCCTCGGGCCGAGGCAATCGCTGACTCCCATGAGCAGTACCGGGGCCAGTTTGAAACCGGCCACTACGGTTCACTGGATGAGTTCCTGGAGAGCATTGAACGGCAGACGATCGAAAGTACGCTGCAGGAAACCCGCTGGAACCGCACTGCTGCCGCGCAGAAGCTGGGTATCAGTTTTCGGTCGCTGCGCTACCGACTAAAGAAGCTTGGCCTCGAAGATTAACCACCCGCTGCTTACATCTGATACGCACGTGCTGTAAGCGCGTGTGATTGGCTTCTGCACCCGAATGATTATGCTGGAGTTCCCTCACGGACGGAGGACTCCATAATGAAAAAAATAATAAAAAATATTCGAGGATTCACATTAATTGAGCTGATGCTAGTGATGACGATCCTCGGTGTAGTGATCTCTCTCGCCGCACCACCGATGAGTGATTTTCTCAAACGCTACCAGGCCGAAATTCAGCGACAAAAGCTTTTCGAGCTGATCGCCCTCAGCCGGGGCAAAGCCTATGGTCATGGCGAAATCTACACACTCTGCGGCAGCGCAGATCGACAGACCTGCAGCGAAGCCTGGGCCGACGGGGCCCTACTTTTCGTTGATAGCGATGGTGATGGTTCCCGAAGCAGTGACGAGAAGATTGAGAGAGTGATGGAGCCTCTACCAGCAGGTTCGTCTCTCACCTGGAGCAGCTTCGGCAACAAGTCCTATTTGCAGTTCCGTCCGAACGGATTGACGAGAAACCAGAGTGGTAATTTCAGTTACTGCCCGCCTGACGGCAACGAGCAGCAAGGCTGGATTATCGTGCTGAATGCGATGGGACGCCCCTATTTCGGCAGGGACAAAGATGGGAATAGCGTCGTGGAGAATGGCAGCGGCGCAAACCTGTCGTGCACCGCTACCATAGGAGCTGGGGCAGGTTAACTACAGGTCTTGTTCCAGCAGAGATCACTGGCCTCAGTCAGGTCACTGTCGTTATCACGATCCCAGACTTTCTCACCGCTAGAGGAGAGCTGCACGATTCCATCAGGTGCCTGGCTACCTTTTGGTTGCGCCTGTAACGTGTAAGAAGAGCCATCTGCTGCAGTAATACGCAGGTCATACGTTTTATTACCACCATCCAGAGGAGACTCTGTCGGGAAGATCTGCGGCGCCCCAGTGTCGGCGTCAGCAGTCGCGGCCCCCTCATAAGTACCATTCTCAGTAAAGTGCCGCTCCATCGCCTGCGCCAGCCCCAGCAAGGCACCCTGCGCGTCAGCGCGATTAGTCGAACGCACCTGATTCTGGTACGACGGCCAGGCAACAGCCGCGAGGATGGCAACGATCGCTACAACGATCATCAGTTCGATCAGGGTAAAGCCACGCTGTATTTTTATCATCTTTGATGTCTACCATTTTCCATGTTGCAACGGGCCACCACAGCAGCCCGCGCTCTGAATACCTGATGCCGGCAACGCTATCTGGGGGAGAACTCCTCCCAAGCCAAGCGCCCTTCACGCTCCTCGTCGCCCACTTCGATGTCATCACATATTACATCGCCGCTGCTCCCCGGAGTACAGCGTACATCGCCGATAAAGCCGGACTGGCCGGGCATACCTGGATCACTACCGCCGGAACCGCCGTCCTCATCACAGCCGCCACCGACACAGCCATCAAAAGCCATGCCGACATAGCCATCATCCTGAGCATCGATGGAGCCGTCATTGTTGAAGTCGGCCACGGCATCATCGTTTGCCTCACCCGTGCGGAAGTCGAGGCTCATCAGGTACCCGCGGCCACTGGACGCACAGGGCTGAGGGTTGGGGCTTACCGTGCTGAAGAACAGAGTATTACGGCGTAGTGTGGCCGAGGAAATCACCCGCTCCCCGGCGTAGCCTGAACCATTCACATCGCCGGTATCCAGTATGATCTTCCAGCCTTGATGCGTTGTCCAATCGAGCGTCTCGGTATTCAGGCTATCGTAATCGATCTTACGGGCGGTGCCGTCGAACGTAAGCTCCCGGGTGGCCAGGTCATCAGCGGCCACCGAGTTGGCGCCCAGGGTATAGTCATTATCCCAGACCGCGTAGAAAGTACCCGCTTGGTCGTCAACAAGGTCTCCTGCATTCAGATACTGCCCGGTTCCGAACATCACCAGAACATTTGCACCAGCACTACTAATCGCAGTGTTACGGGCTACCAGCGGCGCTGACATAATGGCAGCCGAGGGCTGGCCGGCCATCGCTCCGGCACTGAACAGCGGTTTGTTGCCATAGACGCCCCAGCCCGTGTCTGCCGTAGCAGACAGGTCAAACGACCACATATTACCCATCAGATCGCCAGCATACACACGGTCGACAAGGCGATCGCCATTCAGGTCGATCAGCCGAGGCGAAGAGAGACCGTTCTTTCGCCCGGTCCCATCGGTACCAACCCCTGTCGGAATATACTTCCACTCACCGGCAGTCCAGTTACCGTCGACACCATCCTCGATGTAGACAATAAACAGACCCGCCTGACCACTATCGCTGTTGTAGCCGTTACCGAAGATGACAGCCCACTTTCCATTGTTGAGCTTGGCGATCTGCGCCTCGGAGTAGGAGTGGCCGAGATTGGCGGCATCATCGGCCCCATCAAATTCCCACATCACGACTTCGTCGGCGAAAGTCTCATTGAGATGGCTGGGGTCAGTCACATTCAGGGCAAAGTAACCCTTGCCACCGCCACGCAAGCCACCGACCAGAACAGAAATCCACTCTTCCTGATTACCATTTCCGCCATTTGGATCGATATAGACATCCGAAACCGTGGGGGTCAGGTCGACATAGTAGTTGTGGCTGTACTCGCTATGGGTAAAGGAGTGCAAGCCTTCATACCTGGCGGCGTCCAAGACCAGCGAAGGTACGTAGCCGAAAACTTCCTCACCGGTTTCTGCATTGAAACCATGCAGCATGCCATCGTTCGCACCTACGTAGACCATTGGTGTGCGCGAGGTGTTATCGATCTTGAACTGTTCGTATTTTTCATTGTTGTTGTTGCCGCCAAAGCTGGCAGGCCAGTTGAGTTCGGGCTTGCCGACATAGATCGGTGTGGAGTGGACGATATCGCCCAGCAGCTTGGGACCGGTAAAGCCGTCCAGCAGTGAGGAGAAGCTACCTCGCTGACGATACCCATTTAGGCCGTCATTAGTGGTATCACCACGCAGGTAGCTCAGGCGATCAGTCCAGGTCCCATCGGCAACACCACTGCTGTCGTTGATATTGAGATCGTCTTCATGGGGCGAGTCTGTTGGATCACCATCCACACCCGAACTTGCCCCGGTCAAAGGAACACCCTGGCCATTAAAATAGGTGAGGATTTCACGGGTCGAGGACGTTTCATCCGCAAGTTTCTCAGAAGCCTCCCAAAGGGTGGAAGCGATCCGCCCGGTCTCGGGATTCAGTGAGCGAGCGTAGAGGCGACCGCTGAAGTCAGAGGTATCGAACTTGGCCGAATAAATTACCGAACCGATATCCAGGGAGGTTGAGTTGAATGCGACAGAGGCCTGAGTACCAATGGAGTTTGAAATCGCATTGACGGCATCATTCAGGGATGAAACCAGGCTATCGGCACTGTCAGCAAACTGGTAACTACCCCCACCCTGGCTGCCGGCATCCCTCAACAGCTGATTATCCGCAAGAGCCGGATCGGCAAAACCAACGAAGTAGCTGACGATATTGTTTTTGTGCTCCGGATCATTCAGATCCACCAGGTCAGGACGCCAGTTGATATCGAAGAGGGCCTGGGCCACATCATCGAGAGCATCGGCATCTTCTGAATTACCATCACCGTCGTAGTCACGCAGATACTGGTTGCGAGCTGAGTCATTGTTTGGCAAGCCGTCAGTCAAAGCCAGCACAAAGTTCTTCTGGCAGTATTGCTGGATTGAGGCACTTTCCCCGGTACCGGGCTTGACCACGCCAGTAGCGTAATTCGGCTCTACATCAAGGATCGCGCTGGCAGAAACATCCTGCTCTCTCCCGGGCTGGCTGCGATAGACGCTGACAGTCTGATTCGGATAGCCCTCAATGTAATACCGACCGATATCAGCAAGGGCCTCCGCCAACGGGGTGGTACCATCAGCATCGATCTGATCAATCTCCTGAATGATGCTGTCTCTTACACCCTCACCACCAATACTGGTGAGCCCCTTCAGGATTGTCGCGCCGTCACCTCCATTAAATTGCGCCAGGCCGACGCGCATATCGCCAATACCGCGGACAACCGTTTTCGCGGCTTCCTTGGCGATATAGAGACGGCTGTCGGCGGGATCTACTGCGTCCTCATTCTTATCGAGGTACCACGCCATGGAACCGGAGGAGTCCATCAGGATCATCAGGTTAGGCTCGACCTTACCAGTGGCCTGCAAAGGAACATCGGAAAGTGTCAGGGGCTCGGCACTGATACAGGTAGAAAAAGTAAAAGAAAAACCGCACAGACCGTAAAAGAGCGGCTTCAGAGCAAATTTTTTCAGCATTTTTTTGTTCATGAATCCTTCCTAGAAGCGCTTGCCGTAGTGGCTGACGATCACTCGAGTAGTACTGTCGGTAAGGCCCTGACCCCTGGCAATGATGCGGAATACCTTCACTTCCCCTCCGCCTGTCGTCTGGCCGTAGCCGCCGACAGTAATACTATCTGCGGGATCCTCTTTGTCGGCATTGCCGGCGATTTCAATGTACATGCGGCCAGACAGCTGGTTGCCCTTGGAATCCTCCATCGGCACCTCAAAACTGCTGGATGAGTTATCACTCCAAGTGGCAGCTGCCAGCAGGTCATCGGGCGCATCGCCCTCGGCGTGCAGCCAGTTCTGGTTGCCGAACTCACCGGTGGTGGAGATACCATCGATATACTGCTCACCCTGTCTGACCAACGCCTCGGCAACCTCCAGCGCGACCTTGGCATCTCGTGAAGCAAAGGTCATTTTCTCTTCCAGCAAAACTGTGCGCGCGGCCGAGACGCCGATCAGGGTCAACACCAGCAACACAATCAGGCTGACAACCAGGACTGCACCTCTCTGTTGTGACAGTGCTCTCATCACATTCTCCCCCGATTGCGGACCTTGGCCGTACTCAGGTAAACCTTACGCAGCTTGCCGTCGCTGTAGGTGGTATCGGCACCATCGAGATCGGTCACCGTCAGGTCATCGGCACGCACCACGCTGTCACTGGCAGCCACCAATTGAATCTTGATCGCGATTGCTTCTTCCATTTGTGCCGCAGTCAGACCCGCGGCTGAGGTCCAGCCGTCTACCACTTCATCGCCGTCATTATCGCGACCATAGAGAATTTGCATATCGTCGATGCCCGGCACCAGCTCCTGCACACCGGTGCCGGTTGCGGAGATATACAGTGATGGGCCACCAGTCCCTTCCGCAATAAAGTAAGTGCGCTCGTAGGGCTTCAAGATTCGCGCATCGGCACCATACTGCCGCTGCAATGCTTGGGTCGCGTTATCGACAGCACCGTTCAGGTTACAGTTGCCGGTGTTGTGGGTGATGGTCTTTTTATCGGCATTAGAGTTGTTCACCGCACCCGAGTTGATACAGCCACCCTCTCCTTGCACCGAGGTAATTGTCATCAGCTCACCGCTCTGACAGTTGGTCAGTAACACGATATCGCCGGAATCCACCTCACATGAAGCGCTGACATGCAGAGCCGCGGCTTGGATGCTTGGCACCATGCGCCCTGCGCCACCGCAGGCATCATCCGCCCCGCGCAGCGTGAGGGTATCGGTTCCGTCCAGGACATTGACCGTTCCGATGGTCAGGCCACTGACATTATCCTCACCCAGCACCCCATCGACCCCGATCTGGTCGTAAAGGTCCTGCGCATTGGCATAGTCGGAATCATTCGTATCGAGGTGATTTTGGATCGCGCTCTCATCCGGCACACAGCCCCAGTAATCGGCCATGCGGATTTCCTTGGTCATCAGGTCCATGGCAAAGCGACCACTCTCCTGCACCCGGGCGAAGGCAGTCTGCATTTGCATGGTGTTGCGGTTGCTATCGAAGATCTGCAATACGCCCCAGAGCAGCAGGGCGCTCAACAGGATTGCGATCATCAGTTCAATCAGTGACAGGCCTCGCTGTCTGGCAAGTAACTTCATCTCTACAGCTCCACGACCATCACAAAAGAGGAGTTTTCTGTACCGCCGGCAGCGGTGCCCCGGTCTGCGCCGGTATGTTGTTCGTTCCAGCTCACTGTCAGGGTGACCGTGCGTCCTGCGCGGGCAATCTCTCCTGTCCCTGCCGGCAGGTTGCTATCGATGACCTGACCCCAGTCATACAGATCCAGATTTGCGAGGTCTCCGGCAGAGCAAGAAAGCGTCGCACCACAGGTAGGCGCCGTCTCACTGCCGTCCACTGTCTTGCCGTCATAACTTCCCAACTCGAGGCCATCCGGGTTTGCCCGCATGCGTTCGGCCATTTCGTGGGCTGCAAGTGCGGCCATATAGCGGTGGTGCGCGTTATTGCCATTCTTCAGGCTCATGACCTGGGTGGCCGAAAGCCCCAGGAGCCCCACGGCCAGGACCAGGATGGTCACCAGCACCTCAATCATGGTCGCGCCAGTCTGCTGCTTCATCGTGCCTCCTTAACTACAAGCTTCACCGGCAGAGGCGCGCAGCACCCCGGAGGCCAGCAACCTGAGTTTCTTGCCGTGATTGCCAGTACGGTCGTCGCAGACAGTAATTTCCATCACGTTGCCACCACCGTTAACTGCGCCACGGGGGCTGTAGCTCATGTCGATATCAGTCTTCGCGGTACTGTCGACTTCGCCTTTGATTACCAAGCCGGAGGCTGCCGGAAGGCGAACCACGCGGAGCTCTTCTCCTGCATCAAAGCCGCCATCGCCGTCAGCATCGAACCAGACACGCAGGCCATTGGCGATATCGTTGTCGAGCGCCTCTACCTGCACATCACGCCCGCGGCGCACAGCCTCAGAACGGGCAAAGTGCAATGCACCAGCCACGTCATTCGAGGCCGCCGTCAGGCGGTTGTTCTTGATCATGGTGTTGAATGAAGGAACCCCGATACTCATGACGATGGCGAGGATCGCCACTACCATCATCAGCTCAACCAGGGTGAAGCCAGATTGACTGGCACGGGAAGTTAACATCGCGGTTGACCCATTTCCGAAACATGACACAGCTGCCCAAGCCCTTGTCCTTAAGAGATTGGCGGAAAGGATTCTAACCGAGGAGAATTGGAATGAATTTGACTAAAAAGCCAGACCGACGAGCGGCGAATTCCTCCCGACAAGCGGCATATCGCCACCCGCCCGGTGAGAACCGGATCTCACCGGGGCTGCGATGCCAGCCCAAAAGCAGATGGACCCTGGCGGAGTCCGGAAGCCTGCCCGGGGCCCACAGCGATCGCCCGGCCGGTTATCTGAAAGGATGCAGCGCTAGCGCGGGGTCACCTCCTGCCAAGATAGCCACCCATTCCGGCTGCCAACATGCCACTGGTGATCACCGCAGACTTATGCCCTGCTGACAATATTACGGCGTTTGCCGCTGCAGTCATTGCCCGACACCACTGCCGGGGCAGTAGGGATAGCGGCCTCGCTCCGGCCGCTTTCACCCGGGATACCACCGAGACTGGAGGGAAGTCTACCTGGGCGAGAACTCCTCCCAGGACAAGCGCCCCTCGCGTTCCTCATCACCCACGTCGATATCATCGCAGATAACATCACCGCTACTACCCGGGGTACACCGCACATCACCGATAAAACCGGACTGGCCGGGCATACCGGGATCACCACCCGAGCCGCCGCCCTCACCACAGTCCTCCGTGCAGGCCTGGAACTGCTTGCCAACGTAGCCCTCGTCCTGTGCATTGATTTCACCATCATTATTGAAGTCAGCAACGGCATCATTGCCGGCACGACCGGTGCGGAAATCCAGGCTCATCAGATAACCGGAGCCGCTCGATGCACATGGCTGGGGGTTGGGGCTGATGGTACTGAAAAACAGGGTATTGCGGCGTATGGTTGGCGATGTAATCACCCGCTCCGCCGCATAACCGGAGCCAAACCCACTGCCGTCATCCAGGGCCATCTTCCAGCCCTGGTGAACTCCCCAGTCCACGGCGACACTGGAGTTTTCATCGATGGTCCGATTAGTGCCGACTGGTTTCAGCACCTGCTCCGCCAGGTCATCTCCAGTCACTGCACCATTGGTCAGGGTGTAGTCGTTATCCCATACAGCATAAAAGGCCCCCGGGCTGCTGCCAGTGAGATCGCCCGTATTGAGGTATTGTCCTGTTCCGAACATCACCAGCACATTGGCCCCATTGCCGGCTGGCGCCATACTGGTATTACGGGCGACCAGGGGGGCTGAGAGAATCGCGTTGTTGGATTCGCCAGTATTGCCCGCGGTAAACAGGGGAACGCCCCCATAGCGGTCCCATGTCGCGCTATCATTACCTCCGCTGACATTGCCATCCTGATCCGAAAGATCAAAGGACCATACATTACCCATCAGGTCTCCGGCATAGACGCGGTCCACAATCCGATCACCGTTGAGATCGATCAGGCGTGGGGAAGATAAGCCGTTCTTGCGTTCACCAACAGCGCCAACGCCAGTGGAAATAAACTCCCAGTCACCGGCATCCCAACTGCCATCGGCACCCTCCTCGATATAAACGATGAACAGACCGGCAACGCCATTGTCACTGTTGTAACCGTTGCCGAAGATTACCGCCCACTTGCCATTGTTAAGTTTGGCGATTTGCGCTTCGGAATACGAGTAGCCGAGGTAGTCGGCATCAGTCGCACCATCAAACTCCCACATGGCGACAGTGTCCGCATTTGATTCATCAAACTGGTGCCCCTGGGTAACAGTGCCGCTTGCATCACTCTTGCCCGCACCGGAAACATTCAGAGCAAAATAGCCTCGGCCGCCCCCGCGCAAACCACCGACCAGTACTGTCGCCCACTCGTCACTCCCATTGCCGTCGGAGTCGATATAGACATCCGAGACGGTAGGAGTCAGATCCACAAAGTAACTATGTTGATAGGTGCTATCGGTAAAGCTATGCAGCCCCTCGTGACGGCCACTATTCAGCAGTAGAGCGGGAATATAAGCAAAGACTTCCTCACCCGTGTTGGCATTGAATCCATGCAGCATACCGTCATTGGCACCGACATAGACCATGGGGGTTCGATCTGCATTGTCGATACGGTACTGCTCATAGGACTCGTTTGCATTATTGCCGCCAAAGGTAACCGGCCAGTTCAATTCAGGCTTGCCAACATAAATTGGTGTGCTGTGAACGATGTCACCGAGCAGCTTGGGTCCGGTCATATTATCGACCAGTGCTGAGAAATTGCCCCGCTGACGGTAATCCCCAACACCATCGTTAGTGGTATCGCCGCGGACGTAATTCAGGCGACCTGTCCACGCACCATCATCCAGTCCGGTGCTTTTGTTTACGTTCAGGTCGTCCTCGTGAGGAGAGTCCGGCGAATCCGCATCGACTCCGGCGCTATCGGCTGTGAAAGGCACGCCATTGCCATTCAGGTAGGTAATGATTTCCCTCGTTGATGAGGACTCATCAGCTAACTCCTCGGAGGCCTCCCAGAGGGTATTGGCGATTCGACCAGTATCCGGGTTCAGCGAACGCGCATAAAGGCGGCCACTAAAATCAGAGGTATCAAATTTTGCAGAATAGATGACGGAACCGATATCCAGCGACGTAGAATTAAATGCGACCGAAGCCTGAGTACCTACAGAATTCGAGATCGAGTTAACCGCGTCGTTGAGCGAAGTTGCCAGAGAATCCGCATTGTCAGCAAACTGATAACTGCCCCCACCGTTCAACCCCGCTGACTCCAGAAGGCTATTGTTTGCCAACGCAGGATCAGCGAAACCAATAAAGTAGCTGGTAATATTGTTCTTATGCCCATCGTCATTTGGGTCGTCAAGCTCTGGTCGCCAATCAATGTCATATAACGCCTTAGCGACATCGTCTAGTGCGTCAGCATCATTGGAGTCTGTATCCGGATCGTAGCTTCTTAAATAGTCTGTATAAGCTGAATCTCTATTTGGCAAGCCATCGGTCAGTGCCATGACAAAGTTGGCCTGGCAGTATTCCTGGATCGCGGGATTATCCCTCGTCGGTTTGGCAACGCCTTCTGCATACACAGGACCAGGATTACTAGTGGCACCCAGAACTGCACCTGCAGACACTTTCGCACTATCAACCTCTCCGGGATGGATTGTTACTTTGTCGTCAGCTCCGGTAAACCCCTCCACAAAGTAATAACCGACATCCGTCAGCGCTTCTGCCAATGGCGTATAGCCGTCAGCAGAGATATTATCAATCTCAGTTAAGAGCGCATCGCGAGCACCATCCTCTGAGATGCTCCGCAACCCCAGCAATATTTTGGCTCCGTCCTCGCCGTTGAATTGTGCGAGCCCCACTCGCAGATCACCCAAGCCCCGAACCACTGTCTTCCCTGCTTCCTTGGCGATATATAGCCGACTGTCTTTTGGATCGACAGCTCGTTCCGCACTATCCAGGTAATAGGCCATAGAACCCGATGAGTCCATCAGAATCATCAGGTTTGGCTCCACCTTACCCGTAGCCTGCAGAGGCACGTTCGACAGCGTAAGGGGCTCGGCACTTACACAGGTTGAGAAAGTAAAGCCAAAGCCAAAAATCCCGCACAGCAGCGGCTTCAGCGCGAATTTCCCGAGCAGCTTGTTGTTCATTTTTCTTCCCTAGAAGCGCTTTCCGTAGTGGCTGATAATGATTCTGGTAGTGCTGTCCGTCAGACCCCGCCCCTGGGCGACAATGCGGAATACCTTGATCTCACCACCACCGGTGGTCTGTCCGTAGCCACCGACTGTAATGCTGTCGGCAGGGTCTTCTTTATTGGCATTCCCGGCGAGCTCAACGTAATAACGGCCGGTCAGGGCAGTGCCGTCCGGCGCCTCCATACTTACGGATTTTGACGCGGAATTGCCGGTGTCCCAGGTTGCGCTGTCAAAAAGGCTGTCAGGCCCTTCGCCTTCACGGTGAAGATGAGCGGTTATCCCAAAATCTCCTGTCGTTGACATTTCCTCAATCTCCGACTCTGCGGCTTTGACCAATGACTCCGCCACCTCCAGGGCCACTTTCGCGTCCCGTGAAGCAAAAGTCATTTTTTCTTCCAGCAGCACGGTGCGCGCTGCGGAAACGCCAATTAGTGTCAATACCAACAGGACAATCAGGCTGATGACGAGCACAGCACCGCGCTGCTGCGAAAGACCCGAAAAACGCGAGTACCCCAGTGTGTTCATTAGAGCCTCCCCCGGTTGCGCACTTTTGAAGTGGTCAGATAGATCTTGCGCAGTTTGCCATCCGTGTAGGTGGTGGTTTCGCCATCCAGATCCGTCACATCCAAATCGTCTGCCCGGACACTGGTATCGCTGGCTGCGACCAGCTGCACTTTTATCGCCACCGCCTGCTCCATCTGCGCTGCAGACAAGCCCGCGGAAGAACTCCAGGTATCCACTACTTCATCATTGTCTGCATCGCGGCCATACAGGATCTGCATATCCTCTACGCCCGGCACCAGTTCCATGGCGGCATTGCCGGTGTCGGCGACATACAGGGAGGGCTCGCCGGTTACACCACTATTGGCAATAAAATACGTACGCTCGAAAGGTTTCAGGATTCTTGCGTCGGCGCCATATTGGCGCTGCAGCGCTTTGGTGGCGTTATCGATTGCACCGACCTGATTACAGGCGCCGGTATTGTGCGTGATTGTTTTTTTCCTGTTATTGGTGTTGTTCACGCTGGAAGTTGTATTGCAGCCGCCCTCGTGTTGCACCGAGGTGACTGTCATCAATTCGCCACTCTGACAATTCGTCAGGAGAATGACATCACCGGGGTCAACCTCGCACTGTGCGCTGACGTGCAACGCGGCAGCCTGGACACTGGGCACCATTCGGCCCGTGCCGCGGCAGGCATCGTCTGCGCCACGAATAGTCAACGTATCCGTACCGTCCAGGACTGCAACGGTACCGACGGTGAGGCCACTCGCATTGTCAACACCACCGACACCGTCGGCACCAATCTGATCGTATAGATCCTTCGCTGAAGAACCGCTGTAATCCGGATCGGTGGTATCGAGATGGTTCTGAATGCTGTCTTTGTCCGGAGCACAGCCCCAATAGTCCGCCATGCGGATCTCCTTGGTCAGCAGGTCGGTGGCAAAGCGGCCACTCTCCTGCACCCGTGCAAAAGCCGTCTGCATCTGCATGGTGTTGCGATTGCTGTCAAAAATTTGCAGCACCCCCCAGAGCAGCATCGCACTGAGTAGCAAAGCGATCATCAGTTCGATCAGCGATAGGCCACGCTGTTTTCCCAGTAGGTTCATCTTCAAAGCTCCACCACCATTTCAAATGTGGATTCCTCGGTACCGCCGGCCGCGGTGCCGCGATTCTCCCCGGTGTGCTGTTCATTCCAGGTCACAGTGAGCGTGACCGTTCGCCCGGCCCGCTCAATTTCTCCCTCACCCGCAGGTAGGTTGGTGGAGATCACCTGTCCCCACTCGTAGAGATCCATACTGGCAAGATTGGCAGCACCGCATGAGCTGCTGCATGTGACGCTGGCCTCGCTGCCGTCCACGGTTTTGCCGTCGTAACTGGCGAGCTCCAGACCATCCGGGTTCGCCCGCATCCGCTCGGCCATTTCATGTGCGGCCAGTGCAGCCATGTAACGATGGTGGGCGTTGTTGCCATTTTTCAGGCTCATAACCTGAGTGGCGGAAAGGCCGAGGAGACCGACGGCCAATACCAGGATGGTCACCAGCACCTCGATCATGGTTGCGCCATCCTGTCTGTGCATGATTCCCTTCATGGCTTCCTCCTTAGCTACAGGTGAGCGGCATGCTTTGGAGTACGCCTGTAGACAGGACACTCAGTTTCCGTCCGGTCTCACCACTCGTAGAGTCTTCACAAATCTCGATCTCAAGCAGACCCGGCATGCTGGTCTGACCGTCAGGCAGGTAGGAAAAATCGATACTGCCGCTGGCGACTGAAACGGAAGGGCCATTGCAGCTGCTGGTCCGCCGAAGTACCTCATCGGGATCAACATCACTGCCACCATCGAGATCGCGGTACACGGTCACGCCGGCTGCGATGCCGGAAGGCGCGGTAACGGTGACGGGGGCGACCACGCGAACGGCTTCGCTGCGCGCCAGCTGCAGCACACCCACGAGGGCGTTCGCACAAGCGGTTCGCTTGTTGCGCTGAATAAGGTCATTAAAAGAGGGGGCGGCCAGGGCAGTTACGATAGCCAGAATCGCCACGGTGATAAGCAGCTCCACCAGGGTAAACCCGGCGCGCTTGCTGAATCCATTCATCATTATTGTTGCTTCCTGCAGTCGTTAGACGACGCCTTTTTTTACCGTTAGCGTCGACGTCGGCGCAATACAGGTTGGCGCAGGATGCTACCGAGAGGGATCAAAGGTCGTGCTCAACAGACGAGCGGGCAAGAAAATAGCAGGAGGTTTGGCGTTTGATGCCAGGAGATCGGCGGAATTGCCAACAGCGGGGTAGAAATACGCGGCATGGTTCCGAATGGGTTTCACCTTCCCTGGCGAAAACGGGCGTGTAACACCTCTCTAACGCAGCTCTTTTGGCAGCGAGAAACGAATATTCTCCTCGCGGCCAGACATCTCTTCTGGTAACTGCGCCCCCAGTTGCTGCAAGCGCTCGATGACGCCCTGAACCAAAACTTCAGGAGCGGACGCACCGGCGGTGATACCGATAGCCTGCTTGCCTTCCAGCCACGCCGGATCGATATCACCGGCGCCATCGATCAGCATGGCCGAAGCACCGCAGCGCTCCGCCAGTTCCCGCAGGCGATTGGAGTTAGAGCTGTTGGGGCTGCCCACCACCAGCACCAGGTCACTCTCCAGCGCCAGCTGGCGCACCGCATCCTGGCGGTTCTGGGTGGCGTAGCAGATGTCGTCTTTGCGCGGACCGCGGATATCGGGAAAACGTGCGCGCAGTGCATCAATCACTTTGGCAGTGTCATCCATGGACAGGGTGGTCTGGGTAACAAAAGAAAGATTGTTCTCGTCTTTTACCTGCAGGCGAGCCACATCTTCTTCGTCCTCGACCAGATAGATGGAGCCGCCGGCACTGACATCGTACTGCCCCATGGTGCCCTCCACCTCCGGGTGGCCAGCATGACCGATGAGTATGCACTCGCTGCCCTCGCTGCTGAATTTGCTCACTTCCATATGCACCTTGGTCACCAGCGGACAGGTGGCATCGAACACACGCAGGCCGCGGTCGGCGGCTTCCTGCTGCACGGCCTTGGAAACACCGTGCGCACTAAAAATCACGATCACGTCGTCCGGCACTTCGGAGAGCTCATCCACGAAGATAGCGCCGCGCTCACGCAGGCTGTCCACCACGAATTTGTTGTGCACCACTTCGTGGCGAACATAGATGGGCGCACCAAAGACATCGAGGGCGCGATTGACGATATCGATCGCACGATCGACGCCGGCACAGAAACCGCGGGGATTTGCCAGTCGGATTTGCATAGTCTGTCACCTTGTTCGGGGCCCAGGTCATGGGTCACCCTCAGCCCCTCAGTTGACGGAGGCCACCTCGATAATTTTTACGTGGAAGTTCAGCGTCTGGCCTGCCAGTGGATGGTTGAAGTCGACGGTCACTTCGTCGTCGCCCACCTCGCGGATCACACCGGGGAGTTCGCCGCTGCCGTTGTCGAAAGACACCACCAGGCCAGGCTCCAGCTCCAGATCCGGGGAGAAGTGATCGCGGCGCACTTTCTGGAGATTGGAAGGATTGCGCTGGCCGAAGCCGGCTTCCGGCGGAATCTCGATCTCCGCCTCATCTCCGGCCTGCAGACCAAACAGCGCCTTCTCGAATCCGGGCAGCAGGCTGCCGTCGCCGACACTGAAAGTAGCGGGGTCTCCCTTGAAGGTGGAATCCACCTCGCTGCCATCGTCCAGTTTGAGGCTGAAATGCAGGGTGACGCGGCTGTGCTCGCCGATTACGTTGTTACTCATACTTTCTAAACTTCTGCGCTTTTCTCAGCGTCTTTGGATTCGGCAAAAAACAGCAACTCGATCACCAGCATGGCGGCGCCGATGCTGATGGCCATATCGGCTACGTTAAACACGGGGAAGTGCCAGCTGCCGTAGTAAACAGAAATAAAGTCACGCACATAGCCCAGCAGGATGCGATCCCACAGATTGCCGATGGCACCACCGAGAATCAGGGCCAGGGCAATTGGCTCCCAACGCTTGGCCGCCGGTAGCCGCCAAAGCCATACAATCACCATTGCGCTAAAGCCCAGGGCCACGGCGCCAAAAAACCAGCGCTGCCAGCCACCGGCGTCGGCGAGGAAACTGAAGGCAGCGCCGTAGTTTTCCGCATAGGTAAACTGCAACAGGCCGGGAATAATCTGCAGTTCCGGGCCGTACATGAAACGCTCCACCGCCCACACCTTGGTGACGATATCCAGCGCAATTACCGCCAGCGCCAGCCAGTACCAGTGCCACGGGTGGCCAAGCAGAGAAGGAGACTTAAACGATTTAGGCATAGTGCCGTTCCTCACCGGTGCCGGCCACATTCTCCACGCAACGGCCACAGATCTCCGGGTACTCCGGCACAGAGCCGACATCGGCGCGGTAGTGCCAGCAGCGCGCGCACTTCGGATGATCCACCTTGCGCACATCCACCTTGAGGCCTTCCAGCTCGGTGTCGTGGGCGCCGGCCGCGTCACTCAGACGCTGGACGTTAGTGGAAGAGCAGATCAATACAAAACGCAGCTCGTCTTCCAGTGCACAGAGTTTCTCCCGCAGGGCGTCATCGGCATACAGGGTCACTGCAGCTTGCAGGGACCCACCGATCTGGCCGGCGTTGCGCTGTTCCTCGAGCACCTTGTTCACGGCAGTTTTGACCCGCGCGATTTCGGCCCAGAACTCCGCACCTTTATCTGCCTCAGCCGGCAGCTTCTCCAGTGGGTACCACTCTTCCAGGAACACACTCTCGCCCTTCTCGCCGGGGATGAACTGCCATAGTTCGTCGGCGGTAAAGCTCAGAATCGGCGCCACCCAGCGGGTGAAGGCCTGCACGATATGATAAAGGGCAGTTTGCGCAGAGCGTCGGGCAACACTGTCCTCGCGGGTGGTGTACTGACGGTCCTTGAGGATATCGAGATAGAAACCGCCCATCTCCACCACACAGAAGTTATGCAGCTTCTGGTAGATCTGGTGGAACTGGTAGTTGTCGTAGGCCGCGATGATCTCGTCCTGCAGGCGCGCCGCCTTGTCGATCGCCCAGCGATCCAGCGCCAGCAGGTCTTCTGCCGGCAGCAAATCTTTTTCCGGATCGAAACCGGCCAGGTTCGACAGGAAGAAGCGCGCGGTGTTGCGCAGGCGGCGGTAGGAGTCAGCGGTGCGCTTCAGGATCTCGTCGGAGACCGCCATCTCGCCACTGAAATCGGTGGCCGCGACCCACAGGCGCAGTACATCCGCACCCAGCTTGTTGATCACATCCTGGGGCGCCACGGTGTTGCCGATGGATTTGGACATCTTGCGGCCTTCGGCATCCACGGTGAAGCCGTGGGTCAGCACTTGCTTATAAGGCGCGCAGTCGTTGATGGCGATGGATGTCTTCAGTGAGGACTGGAACCAGCCACGGTGCTGGTCAGAACCTTCCAGATACAGGTCTGCGGGGAAGCGCAGCCCGTCACGGCGCTCCAGCACCGCATAGTGGGTCACGCCGGAGTCGAACCAGACATCCAGGGTATCGGTCACCTTCTGATACTGGTCCGCCTCGTCGCCGAGCAGCTCGGCCGGGTCCAGGTCGAACCAGACATCCATACCTCCCTCCTCGACACGCTGGGCAACCTGGTCCATCAGTGCCGGAGTGTCCGGGTGGATTTCATGGGTCTCTTTGTGCACGAACAGGGCAATGGGCACGCCCCAGGTACGCTGGCGAGAGATACACCAGTCCGGGCTCGCGTCCAGCATGGCGTCGATGCGGGCCTTGCCCCAACCGGGGATCCACTGCACTTCGTCCGCAGCTTTCTGAGCATGATCCAGCAGGTCGTTCTGCTGCATGCTGACAAACCACTGCGGGGTCGCGCGGTAGATCAGCGGCGTCTTGGTGCGCCAGCAATGCGGGTAACTATGTACCAGCTTGCCCTCGTGCAAGAGCGTGCCCTTCTCTTTCAGGGTCTCGACGATCTTCTCATCCACCTTGTACACGTGCTCACCGGCAAACAGCGGCACGCTGTCGCGGTAGACGCCGTTCTCGTCGACGTAGTTCAGGGTCTCAATGCCGTATTTCTTGCCCACCTGGAAATCGTCCGGGCCATGGTCCGGTGCCGTGTGCACGCAGCCGGTACCGGCGTCGGTGGTGACGTGATCCCCCAGTACGATGGGCAGAGTCTTGTCGTAGAACGGGTGATGGACTTTCAGGTGCTCCAGGGCTGCGCCGCGGATATGACCGACTACCTTGCCCTCGAGGCCGGCGCGCTCCAGCACTGCGTCTTTCAGCTCTTCGGCCATCAGCAGGCGGCGATCGCCTACCTGTACCACCACATACTCCAGCTCACCGTTGACGGAGATCGCCTGACTGGATGGCAGGGTCCAGGGAGTGGTGGTCCAGATGACCACTGACAGCTCACCATCGCCCGCATGGCCACCGGCAGCATCGGCAATCGCCAGTGCCGTCTCTTCGGTAACCGGGTAGCAGACGTCGATGGAGAAGGAGGTTTTGTCCTGATACTCCACCTCTGCTTCGGCCAGGGCGGAGGCGCCAACCACGCTCCAGTAAACCGGCTTGAAGCCGCGGGCCAGATGGCCGTTGTTCACGATGCGGCCGAGGGCACGGATGATGTCCGCCTCGAACTGGAAATCCATGGTGCGGTAGGGATTGTCCCACTCACCGAACACCCCCAGACGGATAAAGTCTTTCTTCTGACCCTCCACCTGCTTGGCGGCGTACTCGCGGCACTTCTGACGGAAAGTGCGGTGGTCGACTTTGGCGCCCGCCTTGCCGATCTTCTTCTCGACGCGGTGTTCGATGGGCAGACCGTGACAGTCCCAGCCCGGCACATAGGGCGCGTCATAGCCGCTCATGGTCTTGGACTTGACGATGATGTCCTTGAGGATTTTGTTGACCGAGTGACCGATGTGAATATCACCGTTCGCGTAGGGAGGGCCATCGTGCAGGATGAACTGCTCGCGTCCGGCGCGGGCCGCGCGGATTTTTTCGTAGAGCTTGCCCTCCTGCCACTGCTTGAGCGTGGCCGGCTCCCGCTGCGGCAGGTTACCGCGCATGGGGAAATCGGTATGGGGCAGGTTCAGAGTCGCTTTGTAATCGGTCATTGGGTATTTACTTCAGCTCTAGACTGGAAATTTGTTGTTGGGCCGTGGATTCAGCGGGCATCCGATGGCCGGGGGTGCTGATCAAACCAGGCCCGTGCATCGCGGATATCCTGGGCAATCTGCGCCTTGAGAATCTCGAGGGAGTCAAACTTCTCCTCGTCCCGCAACTTGTGGCAGAACTCCACCGCCAGCTCGCGGCCATAGAGATCACCGCTAAAGTCGAACAGGTTGACCTCCAGCAGTGGCTGGGCGCCCTCGCCCTCCACCGTGGGGCGAAAGCCCACATTGGCCACCCCGTCCACCTCCCGACGCCCGGCTGCCAGTTCACTGCCATCGGTGGCCCGCACCCGCACGGTGTAAACACCCACCAACGGTGAGCGGTAGCGGTGCAGCCGTACGTTCGCGGTCGGCGCACCCAGCTGGCGACCCAGGGCACGGCCGGGGGCCACGCGGCCGGTAATCTGGTAGGGCTTGCCCAGCAGGGTTTCCGCCAGTTCAAAGTCCCCGCTCTCCAGGGCCTGGCGGATGCGGGTGCTACTGACCCGCTCGCCACGGATTTCCACGGTGGCGGTATCCTCCACCGTATAGCCCGCCTCGGCGCCGTGCTTCTGCAACAACTGGTAGTCGCCGCTGCGGTCACAGCCGAAGCGGAAATCGTCCCCCACCACCAGGTGACGGATATCCAGACCATCGACCAGGATCTGCCGGATAAAGGCCTCGCCGCTGAGACTGCGCAGGTGCCCGTTAAAGTACAGGCACAGCACGCGGTCGATACCCGCATCAAATAGCGCCTGCACCTTCTCCTTGAAGCGCATCAGCCGCGCCGGGGCCCGCTCACCAGAGAAGAACTCGTGGGGCTGGGGCTCGAAGATCATGGCCACCGAGGGCACACCGTGCTCGCGCGCCCGTTCGCGAACCTGCGCAATGATCGCCTGGTGTCCGCGGTGCACCCCATCGAACGAGCCGATAGTGGCCACACAACCGCGGTGGCGGGGACGCAGGTTGTGCAACCCGCGGATCAGTTCGCGCTCCTGGACCAAGGGGCTTTCCCATCCTCACAAAATTGAGCGCCGCAGTATAGCGGATTCGGGGTGTGCGGTCAGTGGCCGCGACCGCGGCAATGCTAGGCCTGAGGTCGGAAATGGCGGGGGCGCAGACCGCTGACGAGCAGCACCAACAGGTAGGCGCCTCCGCCACCCGCAACCAGTACGCCCATCCGCCACGCACGCTCCCACCAGGACCAGTCACTCCACTCGGGCCACACCGCCAGTGCACCCAGCAACAGGCCCACCATGGCCAGGTTGGCGGCCATCAGGCGCAGCAGGAACACCGCCCAACCCCGCTCCGGCCGATAAACCTGGTCGCGGCGCAGCCCCTTGAACAACAACCACGCATTAAGGGCGGCCTGGGCCGCGGTGGCCAGTGCCAGCCCCATGTGTCCGAGGCGGAAATAGTGGTGCAGCGGAATGACGAAGGCGAGGCTCAGCAGCATCTTGGCGGCGATGGCGATCAGGCCGAAGCGCACCGGGGTATAGGTGTCCTGACGGGCGAAGTAGCCCGGCGCCAGCACCTTGATCAACATGAAGCCCAGCAGGCCCAATGCGTAGGCACGCAGTGACCAGGCGGCCATCGCCATATCCCGGGGCTCCATGCGCCCGTACTGGAACAGCGTGGTCAGCAGGGGCTCGGCCAGCACGATCAGCGCCAGCGCCGCCGGCAGGGATATCAGGGTCACCGAGCGCAACGCCCAATCCAGTGTCTGGCTGAAGCGCTGCGGATCGCCCCCTACGTGCTGCCGCGACAGGTTCGGCAGGATCACGGTCGCCACGGCCACCCCGAACACGCCAAGCGGCAACTCGACGAGCCGGTCGGAGAAATACAGCCAGGACACGCTGCCCGTGGGCAGGAAGGAGGCCAGCACCGTATCCAGCACCAGACTGATCTGGGTGACCGAGACACCGAAGATCGCCGGCGCCATCAGGCGCAGGATCTTGCGAACACCCGGATAGCGCCAGTCCCACTTGGGCCTGGGCAAGAGCCCCATGCGCACCAGGAATGGCACTTGGAACAGCAACTGCACCACCCCGGCGGCCAGCACACCCCAGGCCAGCGCCATGATCGGCGGCTCGAACCAGCGGGTACCGATCACAGCAGCGCCGATCAACACCAGATTGAGCAGCACGGGAGTCAGGGCAGGAACAGCAAAGCGATCGAAACTGTTGAGCACAGCCCCGGCAAAGCCAGTCAGGGAAATCAGCATCAGGTAGGGGAAGGTGATGCGCAGCATGTCGGTGGCCAGAGCGAACTTTTCCCGCTCACTGCCGTCCCACCACCATCCGAATGCGAAAATTCCCGCCACCAGCGGCGCGCACAGGATACCGAACAGGGTCACCAGCAGCAGGGTGCCGCCAAGGGCTCCGGCCACCCGGTCGTTGAGCTCACGGGCCGCGGCGATGCCGCCTTTCTGCCTATACTCCGCCAGCACCGGTACAAAGGCCTGGGCGAAGGCGCCCTCGGCGAACAGGCGGCGGAAGAAGTTGGGGATCTTGAAGGCGACGAAGAAAGCATCGGCCGCGTCCCCGGCGCCGGCAAAGCGTGCGAACACCATGTCCCGCGCCAGCCCCATGACACGGGACAGCAGGGTTGCCCCGCCAACCACGGAACTCCCGCGCAGCAGCCCGGGGGCGCGCGAAGCGGTGGACTTTTCGTCGCTGGCGGACTCTGAGGACAATTCACTGACTCCCGGAGACGGCATTGGTGGAAAGGCCGGCAAGTCTACCGCAAAAAACGGGCCCGGACGCCGCCAAGCCTGCAGATTTGCCTACCGCGTGGTCACAGGCAAACTATACTCAGGAAGAGCGAAAGGCGCGCCGCACAGGACTGGTGGCGTAAGGAGATGACGGATGACCATCAACGCTTTACTGATCGCCCTGGCGCTGGCAGTCCTGCTGTATGTCGCCGTGGCACTAGGCCCCCGCCCGAAGCGGGTTCGCGTCCGGATAGACACGCCTCGAGACCATCGGTTTCGGCGCCAGCATTAGCCCGCGGGGTGCGCGGGCCGGCGGATGCCATCATTCGCCATAATTGCACCCAGATTTGCCTCATCGGCGCCATGCCGATGCCTTCTTGCGGACTTTAAATAAGTCTCGACCGGGCCAGAAACGGTGCCCGCCGAAACTGAAACTACCGCAAGGAGAACGACAGTGAAAAAAGTAATAATCGCAGTGACCCTGGGAACAGTAATCGCATCGGGCGCCCAGGCGGACACCGCAGAGTATCAAGGATCGAAACTCACCCCGGCCAAGCAGGCCACCGCCTTCACTGGCGCCGCAGTCGCGGGCGCTGCAGTTGGCGGCCCCATTGGATTTATCGCCGGCGCCCTTGGTGGAGCCTGGCTGGGCGAGCAGATTAAACAGGCAGAAGAGGCAACCATGCTGGCATCACAACTCACAGAGAGCCGCAGCGAACTGGAAAACCTGGCCCACCAACTGGACGCAGCGCGCCTCTCGGCTAACGATGCCAACCAGCTGGCCGCTGACAGCCTGCAATTCCAGCTCTTTTTCACCACCGGTAACGACCAGCTGGCCGAAACCCAGCTGCACCAGATCTCGGCGCTCACCGAGTTCCTTCAGCGCCACCCACAGCTGCAAATCCAGCTGGAGGGGCATTCCGATCCCCGCGGTAGCGACGGCTACAACAACGTGCTTTCGGACCAGCGTGCACTGAGCGTGCAGCGGGCACTGACTGCCAGGGGCATCGACAGCGCAAGAATCAGCCGCAAGGCACTCGGTGCCACTTACTCCCAGGCCCCCCGCGGCGACATCGACGCCTACGCCATGGAGCGCCGCGTCGACATCCACTTCGTCGTGCCAGAGTCCACCGCCGGACTCTGAGCCCACCCACACCAGGCTTTCCAGACCTCTGCCGGGGCATCCACCAGTGGATGCCCCAAAGGCCGCAGCCGCTCGCCTCCTCCCTGCAAATGGGGCATCATGCCCCCGCATGACTAAAAAAACGCCGAAGCAGCCATGAATCCCACCATTGCCATCGTTGAGGACGAGCGAGCGATCGCTGAAAACTATCGCGACGCCCTGCGCCGCAGCGGCTACCAGGTCAATTTGTACGAGACCCGCAGCGAGGCGCTGGACGCCTTCCGGCAGCGGTTGCCGGATCTTGCGGTCATCGATGTCGGCCTCGGCGCAGAGGTGGAAGGAGGCTTCGAACTCTGCCGCGAATTGCGGGCCATGGCACCGGCTCTGCCGATCCTGTTCCTCACCGCCCGCGACTCTGAACTGGATATCATTTCCGGCCTGCGCCTGGGCGCCGATGACTACCTCACCAAAGACATATCCCTGCCCCATATGCAGGCCCGGATTAACGCACTGCTACGGCGTGTGAGTGTACTGAAAAGCCGCGACGACGAGGGCGAGCGCCTGCAACAGGGCGCCCTGGAACTCGACGTTGAACGCATGCACTGCCGCTGGGGTGGCGACCCCGTCGACCTCACCGTCACCGAGTTCTGGATCGTGCACGCACTGGCGCGCCGGCCGGGCCATGTGAAGTCCCGCAGCCAGCTGATGGAGGCCGCCCAGGTCGTGCTGGACGACAGCACCATCACCTCCCACGTCAAGCGCATTCGCCGGAAATTCCAGGATGTGGACCGTGCATTCGATGCCATTGCCACCGCCTACGGCCTCGGCTACCGCTGGCAGGCCTGAGCCGGCCATGCACTCAACGAGCGTCGGGTATTAGACGGTGAGACTGAGACGCCAGCTCCTCCTCGTCAGCCTGGTCACCCTGGCCATGCCATGGGCGGGCTGCCAGTACTTGCGCCAGGTCGACGAGGCCCTCGCCGACGGACAGGTGCAGGCACTGGAGGCAACCGCCAGCGCCGTGGCCGCGCGCCTGGCCAGCGCCCCGCAACTGATCCTGCCCGACCCCGAGCGGCAACATCGCCCCCCCGGGGCCCAGCTTTACCTCAACCCGCTGCCACAAGCCCCCCTGGTCGACGGCTACGGCGACGAGTGGCGGCAGTGGTCCCTCGCCCCACAACAACTCGTAGATGCGGACGGCCAGCCAATGGCAAGGGCCACACTGGGGTTGAGCGGCGAACGCATTTACCTTCTGCTTACTGTGAGCGATGACACCCCCAGCCACCACGATCCCCGCACTGGCCTGCGTGCCAGCGGCGACGCGGTAGAGATTCAAACCGGCGGCCGCCACTACACCCTCCCCGTAGCCAGCCAGGGGCCGACCGTAGCCCTGTGGCACAACCGGCAGCGCGGCGGTGTCGATCGGGAGCTGCGTCTGCGGGGTCGCTGGACCTCGTCGGCCAATGGCTACCAGCTGGAGCTGAGCCTGCCCCACGTCCTGACCGACGGTGAGATGGCAATCACCGTGCTCGACCGTCGCCACAGCAACGGCGGCACCCCCTCCAGGCTGGCCTCGACCCTCCCCGGCGACGGCATTCCCGGCCGCCTGGTACAGCCGCTGCGAGCCCTGCAAACTGAACTGGAGCACTTCGACAGGCAAGGACTCAGGCTCGCCGTCGTCGACAGCGAGGGCTACCTGCTCGCCTCTTCCGGCACCATTCAGACTCAGCGCCCCGCCGGGGCCGAGCAGTCCTGGCTACAGAGCTGGGCCTACCGCAAACTGCTGAACAGGGGCGACTTGCCTGCGCTCCCTGATGACGGCCTACCGGTATTCCAGGCCAATCTGCGTGTTCCAAGCATTCACTGGTTCCGCGCCCCCCGGGATGGCCGCATCGCCGCGGCCAGCGTGCCAGTGATCACCCGGGCCGACGCCATTGTCGAGCGCCCGCTGCTGGGCCGGGTCATCGCGCTCCAGTCCGGCGACAGCGTCCTGGCACTGACGGAGTCGGCCGCTCACCGCCTTTGGCTTCTATCCGCCACTGCCGCCGGCGCCGCGGCATTGCTGCTGCTCGGCTACGCCAGTTGGCTTTCCTGGCGGGTTCGCAGACTGCATCGGGCCGCGACCAATGCCATCGATGGCAGCGGCCGCCTGCGCGGCGACTTCCCGCGGGCCCGCCTCGGTGACGAGCTGGGCGACCTCAACCGCGCTTTTGCCGACCTGCTGGCAGAGCTCGACCGTTACCATCACTACCTGCGAACCCTGGCCAGCAAGCTCTCCCACGAGCTGCGCACGCCCCTGGCCGTAGTGCGCTCATCGCTGGACAACCTGTCCATGGCCGAGTTACCGGCGGATAGCCGCCGCTATGCGGAGCGGGCGCAGGAGGGCAGTGCAAGGCTCAGCGGTATCCTCAACAGCCTGTCTGCCGCCAGCGACCTGGAGGCCAGTATTCGCCACGCGGAGCGCGAGTCGTTTGATCTGGCAGACCTGCTGCAAGCACTGCTGCAGTGCTACGGCGATGCCCATCCGACTCAGCAGTTCCTACTCGACTGCCCCGACGCTCCGCTTCCCTGTCACGGCGCACCCGAGCTGCTGGCCCAGCTGATGGACAAGCTGGTGGACAACGCCGTGAGCTTTGCCCCCGCTGGCAGCGAGATCCGGGTACACGCCCGCTGCCAGGGCGACACCTACTGGATTCAGGTGGAAAACGAGGGGCCATTGCTGCCGGAAGGGTTCGACCGAAAGCTGTTCGACTCTTTGGTCTCGGTTCGTGGTGACGGCGACCGCGGTGGCCACCTGGGGCTGGGTCTTTATATCGCCCGGCTCATCGCCGAATTCCACGGCGGGCGGCTCACAGCGGCCAATCGCAAAGACAATAAGGGCGCCGTGTTCACGCTCCTGCTACCCAATGGATTGACCGGAAATGGACAGACCGCCGCAAGCCCCGGAAGCGGTTGACAAACAACCAACTGTGGGGATAATGTCGCGTCCCAATCGGGCCCCGGCCCGTTAGTTACAGAGTTTTTAGATTCCAACAGGAGCAACCGGTGGCCAACTCACCTCAAGCGAAGAAACGCGCGCGCCAGAACGACAAGCGCCGTAAACACAACGCCAGCCTGCGCTCCATGGTGCGCACCTACATCAAGAAGGTAGTTGCGGCCATTGATGCAGGTGATGCGGAAAAAGCCAAGACAGCCTACGCGGAAGCGGTACCGGTCATCGACCGTATGGCGGACAAGGGCATTATTCACAAGAATAAGGCCGCCCGTCACAAGAGCCGCCTGAACGCCAAGATCAAAGCACTGGCTGCCTGATCCGCGCTCAGAACGCAAAAACCCCGCCATCGGCGGGGTTTTTTGTTTTCGGGCCACGTTAACCGGCAGGCCTATAGCAGGATCAGGTTGTCGCGATGGATCAGCTCTTCGTCATCCCGGTAACCCAGCAGCTCCACAAAGCGCTCTGAAGGCTGACCCACGATACGGGCCGTCTCGCTACTGTCGTAGTTCACCAGACCCCGCGCAACCTCCACTCCAGCGGTATTACAGCAGGACACCAGCTCACCGCGACGAAACCCACCCTCGACAGCACTAACGCCCACCGCCAGCAGGCTGCGACCACTATCCCGCAGCGCCCGCTCCGCGCCGGCATCCAGTACCAGGCGCCCGCGCACCTGCAACTGACCAGCCAGCCAGCGCTTGCGCGCGGTCATGGGGTCGGCCTCCGGCAACAGCAGAGTACCCAGGCGCTCACCACCGCTGACCCGCTCGATGACATTGTCCACGGCGCCACCAACAATGACCGTCCCGGCGCCGGAGCGCGCCGCCAGCTGGGCGGCTCGCACTTTTGTAGCCATGCCACCGCGGCCGAGACCACTGCGGGACCCACCCGCCATCCCCATCAACGCCGGATTGCCAGCGGAGCCCTCACGAATCAACTCTGCGGCGGGATTGTCGCGGGGATCTTCGGTAAACAGACCGTCGGCATCGGTGAGTATCATCAACGCCTCGGCCTCCACCAGATTGGCCACCAGCGCCGCCAGAGTGTCGTTGTCGCCGAAACGGATCTCGTCGGTTACCACCGTATCGTTTTCGTTGATGATCGGAACCACGCCGAGGGAGAGCAATGTTCGCAGGGTACTGCGGGCATTGAGGTAGCGGGTGCGATTGGAGAGGTCGTCGTGGTCGAGCAGGATCTGGGCGGTGCGGCAGTCGAACTGACCGAAGGCCTGCTCGTAGACCTGCACCAGGTGGCTCTGCCCCACCGCGGCAGCAGCCTGCAACTGATGGATGGACTCCGGGCGACGATGCCATCCCAGGCGGTCCATGCCCGCGGCCACGGCCCCGGAGGAAACCAGCAGCACCTCGATACCCCGGGCACGCAGCGCCGCCATCTGGCTGACCCACTGGAAAATGGCCTCGCGGTTCACACCGCGACCATTATTGGTAATCAACGCACTGCCGATCTTGATGACCCAGCGCCGGGTACCTGCCAACCGCTGGCGAGCCGCTACGAAATCCATGTTCCCCCCGAAACCGCCCCAATGCAGGGCACAGAGGTCGGCCCTCCCGACCTCAGTGGCGGTATTCTATATCGACGTCGTGGTCATCGTCGTCCCAATCGTCATCGTCACCCTCATCCTGATCGGCCTGGCGCTTGGCCCGGTGGGCTTCGCGCAGCTCTTCGATGCGCTCGCGCGCCTCTCGCTGCATCTGCCGCTGCGCCTCCAGCTCCGCCTCGACCAGCTCGGGATTAGCGGCCTCCTCTTCCTTGCGCTCTTCCAGGTAGTCCATCAGGCGCCCGGCAAGCACATCGGTGCCCTCCTTGCGGATAGCGGCCACACGAAATACCGGCCCTTCCCAGCCAAGCGCATCCACGATGGCCTGACAGCGCTCGTCCAGCTCTGCTGCCGGCACCAAGTCGGTTTTGTTCAGCACCAGCCAGCGTTCGCGATTGGCCAAGGTGGGGCTGAAAGACGCCAGCTCGCGCTCAATGGCACGGGCATTCTCTACAGGATCGGAACCGTCAAATGGCGCCAGATCCACCAGATGCAGCAGCACACGACAACGGGTCAGGTGCTTGAGGAAGCGGATACCCAGACCAGCCCCCTCAGCCGCCCCCTCGATCAGCCCGGGAATGTCTGCAATCACGAAGCTGCGGTGCCTTTCCACCTGCACAACGCCAAGGTTCGGCACCAGGGTGGTGAAAGGGTAATTGGCCACTTTCGGCTTGGCCGCGGAAACGGCGCGGATGAAAGTGGACTTGCCGGCATTGGGCAATCCCAGCATGCCCACATCGGCCAGCACCTTGAGCTCCAGCTTCAGGGTACGCTCCTCACCGGGCGTACCATTGGTGGTCTGGCGTGGCGCGCGGTTGGTACTGGACTTGTAGCGGGTGTTGCCGAGACCGTGCCAACCGCCCTGGGCGACCATCAGGCGCTGCCCGGGCTCGGTCAGGTCACCCAGCGTCTCGCCGGTATCGGTATCGATGACCGTAGTGCCTACCGGCACCTTCAACTCCAGGTCCTCGCCTTTGGCGCCGGTGCAGTTGCGGCCGCGACCCGGCTCACCACTCTCGGCCTTGTAGCGAGGTTGATAGCGGTAGTCCACCAGGGTGTTGAGGGACTGATCGGCAACCAGATAAACGGAGCCTCCGTCACCACCGTCACCACCATCGGGGCCGCCCTTCTCGACGAACTTTTCCCGGCGGAAGCTCAGACAGCCGTTGCCGCCCTTGCCGGCCTGTACGTGTATGGGCGCCTCATCGACAAATTTCATGCGTTCTCCACCGCTGCTGCGGCCATTCCTGTATCTGGCAGTGTAACCTGCGCAACCTTTTCCTACCCGGACTCGCGAGTCCCGAAACAAAAAAGCCCCGCAATGTGCGGGGCTTTTCGTGAAGCTTGGGCTTTTACCGCTTAGGCAGTCTCGATGGAGACAAACTTACGGTTGTTGGGGCCCTTCACCTCGAACTTCACAACGCCGTCCGCGGTAGCAAACAGGGTGTGGTCCTTGCCCATACCAACGTTGACGCCAGCGTGGAACTTGGTGCCGCGCTGACGCACGATGATGTTGCCTGCCGCTACGGCCTGGCCGCCAAAGCGCTTCACGCCCAGGCGTTTACTTTCGGAATCGCGCCCATTGCGCGTACTACCGCCAGCTTTCTTGTGTGCCATGAGTCGTTACTCCTCTGCTTATGCCTTGATGCCAGTGATTTTAACTTCGGTGTACCACTGACGGTGGCCCTGACGCTTCATGGAGTGCTTGCGACGGCGGAACTTGATGATTCTCACCTTTTCGCCGCGGCCGTGGCTGACCACTTCGGCAGTCACTTTAGCGCCGTCTACAACGGGGGCACCGATGTTGATCTTGTCGCCGTCGACGACCATCAGTACCTTGTCAAAATCGATGGAATCGCCGGTTGCAACTTCCAGCTTCTCCAGGCGAAGTACTTCGCCCTCTTCTACGCGGTGCTGCTTGCCACCGCTTTCAATTACAGCGTACATATCTCTATGCTCCGAATGGACGACACGAAGCAGCGGGCGGACTCCAAAACCAGGTAGTCACTGCTCCGCATTTCGGGAGCTTGCGCCGTGTGTTAAAACAGCTTGTCCGCGACAGGCCGGGAGGGCCGGTCAAACGGGGCGCAGATTCTAATCAATTCCCGTGATTGATACAATAGCGCCCGCGCCGCGGTGGCGGCGACTCTGACAGCCCTAATAAAGCAGTATAAGGAACCCTCGCATGTTGCCTTTCCACCGGGTCGCCGCGGACGATTTCGCCGCGGTCAATCAGCGCATTCTCGACCAATTGCACTCGGATGTCCCCCTGGTGGAGAACATCGGCCATTACCTGGTCGAGGCCGGGGGCAAGCGACTGCGCCCACTACTGGTGCTGCTCTGCGCCCGGGCCGCGGGCTATCAGGGCCAGAGCCATATCGACCTGGCCACCATCATCGAATTTATCCACACTGCGACTCTGCTCCACGACGACGTGGTGGACACCTCCGAACGCCGCCGCGGCCGCCTGACCGCTAACGCCCAATGGGGCAACGCGCCCGCGGTACTGGTGGGCGACTTCCTGTATTCCCGGGCCTTCCAGATGATGGTTGCACTGGAGAACATGGACATCATGGCGGTGCTTTCCGACACCACCAACACCATCGCCGAGGGTGAGGTGCAGCAACTGGTGAACGCGGGAGACCCGCAGGTCGGCGAGGACAACTACCTCACCGTCATCCACAAGAAGACCGGTGCCCTGTTCGAGGCCGCCTGTGAGACCGCCGCAGTGCTGGCGGGATGCACCCCTGACGCACGTGACGCGCTCAAGCTCTACGGCCGCAAACTGGGACTGGCCTTCCAGCTGGTGGACGATGCCCTGGACTACCGCGGCAACCCGGAAGAACTCGGCAAGAATGTCGGCGACGACCTGGCCGAGGGCAAGCCGACCCTGCCACTGATCTACACCATGGCCAACGGCACGCCCGAACAGGCCGCGCTGGTGCGGGAAGCCATCGAGCAGCGCAGTGCCGAGCGGCTGACCGAGATCGTGACGGCGATCGAGGCCTGCGGGGCCCTGGATTACACCATGGAGCGGGCGCGCGCGGCCGTGGGTGAAGCCAAGGATCAGCTGGCGTTTCTGGCAGAAAGTGAACAGAAGACTGCCCTGCAGCAGCTGGCGAGCTTTGCGGTTGAGAGGTCGGTGTAATTCCTCCCCCCTGCGCCTGTCGCCACCTCAAAAGGGGCACCGCCGCTGACAAACACCTGCCGGACACGCCGTAAAAACATCCGCGTAAGGTCCGTCAGGCACTTGCCAGCACCAGTGCCTTCCTCCGCATCAAATGCCGTTTTTGGCAAGTAAGAGCGGCCCCTCCAGCCCCTCACCACAATGCCCCCCTCCGCTGCCCACCATTCCTATGCAAAAAAAGCGGACTGAGGGCTACGGCATGTGACCGGGCACACCCATCCTGCCTTCGAAAGAACTACCTCCCTCGAAAAGTGTGGATTGAAGGGCCAGACGAGGCCGCCGGGCATCACGCGAAGGCTCGCTAGCCGGTAAGGCCCCTGTCGGCTTGTCCCGAAAGGGCCTAACCAGCTAAAGAGCCCCCACTACACTCCATGCTAGGCACTAAACGAAAAAGGGCGAACACAATGTTCGCCCTTGGTCGCATCACTGCAGTGCCGGATCAGCCGCGAATCAATTTCAGCAGCTCTTCCGTCTTTTCCTGCATCAGCGCCGCGTCGCCGCGGGATTCGACGTTCAGGCGCACCACCGGCTCGGTATTGGACATGCGCAGATTGAAGCGCCAATCGGCAAACGCCACGCTGAGTCCATCCACATGCTCAACGCTTTCCGCGCTCGGGGCATACTTCTCTTCCGCAGCCTTCAGCAGCGCTGCCGGATCTTCCACCTTGGAGTTGATCTCACCGGAACAGGGGAAAGCACCCATGCGCTCGCCCACCAGCTCGGACAGGTGCTTGCCGCTGCGGCTGACCAGCTCGGCTACCAGCAGCCACGGAATCATGCCGCTGTCGCAGTAGGCGAAGTCGCGGAAATAGTGGTGTGCACTCATTTCGCCACCGTAGATGGCGTCTTCCTTGCGCATGCGCTCCTTGATGAAGGCATGTCCGGTCTTGCTCTGCACCGGCTCACCGCCCGCCGACTTGACGATATCCACCGTGTTCCAGGTCAGGCGCGGGTCGTGGACGATCTTGGCACCCTGCTGCTTGAGCAGGAATGCCTCGGCCAGCAGGCCGACGACATAGTAGCCTTCGATGAACTCACCGTTTTCATCAAAGAAGAAGCAGCGGTCAAAATCGCCATCCCAGGCGATGCCGAAGTCAGCGCCACTTTCCTTTACCGCCTGGGCAGTGGAAGCACGATTCTCCGGCAGCAGCGGGTTGGGGATACCGTTGGGGAAATTGCCGTCCGGCTCGTGATGCACGCGGACGAACTCGAACGGCAGGTGCGGCGCCAGGGCATCCACTACGGAGCCGGCGCCGCCATTACCGGCATTGACCACCAGCTTCAGGGGCTTGAGCTGCTCGCGATCCACATAACCCAGCAGATGTTGAACGAAGTCGGCACGGTGCTCAAAGCGCTTGAGTTCGCCACGGCTTTCCACCGGCGCGAAGTCGTTTTCCTCCGCCAGCCGCTGGATATCCTTCAGGCCGGTATCGCCACTGATCGGGCGGCTGCCGGCGCGCACGAACTTCATGCCGTTGTAATCCATGGGGTTGTGACTGGCGGTCACACAGATACCACCATCGAAATCGCCATGAAATGTGGAGAAGTAGACCTCCTCGGTGCCGCATTCGCCGATATGGTAAACGTCGGCGCCGGCATCGCGCAGGCCGTTGGCCAGCGCATCGGTCAGCTCGGAGCTGGTCAGGCGGATATCGTGCCCCACCACCACCCGGCGGGCATCAAGAAACTGGGCAAAGGCGCGGCCCACCCGGTAAGCCACATCGGTATTCAGCTCGTCGGGGACGCGGCCGCGCAGGTCGTAGGCCTTGAAACAGGTCAGTGCACTCATTTACTTCTTTCCTTTACTTATTCTCGAGCTCTGCCTGTTCCGGCAGGTACACGTTCTCGTAGACATAATTGGTGGCCTCGATGAAGCCATCCACGGAGCCGCAATCGAAGCGGCGGCCCTTGAAGTTGTAGGCCAGCACACAGCCGCGCTGGGCCTGCGCCAGCAGGGCATCGGTGATCTGCACCTCGCCGTTCTTGCCCGGCGGGGTCTCGCGGATCAGGTCGAAGATGTCCGGGGTGAGGATGTAGCGGCCGATGATGGCCATATTGCTCGGCGCCTCTTCCGCCGGCGGCTTCTCCACCATGTCGGTGACCTGCCACAGGCCGGGCTTGATCTCGTTGCCGGCGATGACGCCGAACTTGTGAATCTGCTCCCGGGGCACCTCTTCCACCGCCACAATGCTGCAGCGGAACTGCTTGTAGAGCTCCACCATCTGGCCCAGCACACCCAGGCCGTCGTTGAGGCAGAGGTCATCCGCCAGCACGACGGCAAATGCCTCATCGCCAACCAGGCGCTGCCCCTGCAGGATGGCATCGCCGAGGCCGCGCATTTCACCCTGGCGGGTGTAGGAGAAGCTGGCCTTGTCGATCACACGGCGCACACTGTCCAGGTACTTCTCCTTGCCTGTACCGGAAATCTGGTGCTCCAGCTCGAAATTGGTGTCGAAATGGTCCTCGATGGCGCGCTTCCCGCGACCGGTCACAAAGCCAATCTCGCTCAGGCCGGCCTCGATGGCCTCTTCGACGCCATACTGCACCAGCGGCTTATTCACTAGCGGTAGCATTTCCTTGGGCATGGCTTTGGTGGCAGGCAGGAACCGGGTGCCATAGCCGGCCACCGGAAACAGACATTTCTTCAGCATTCTTATTGCATCCCCATGATCAATAGATGGCGCTCCCCCGCGCCGGACCCGAAACTTACCACATTTTCATTACCGGGTTCAGCGGCAGGGCCCATGTCGCGGCAGGCCAAAGCCGCATGGGCATTTGCGGCAGCAAACCACTGTGAATTAGTCAGCAAACCCCATGCCAGTCACAAATAGGCCGGTGACTGTCTGGACAATAAATCCCCAACCCTTAGAATGCCCGCTCTTGCAAAAACGCCCAAAATCGAGAACAAAATGAGTAATTTCGTTCAGAAAAGTAGCTATACCCGTGAAGAACTGCTGGCCTGTTCTCGGGGTGAAATGTTCGGCCCGGGCAACGCCCAGCTGCCCGCCCCCAATATGCTGATGCTTGACCGCATCACCCACGTGTCAAAAGACGGTGGCGCTTACGGCAAGGGCGAGCTGATCGCCGAACTGGATATCCACCCGGACCTGTGGTTCTTCGAATGCCACTTCCCCGGCGACCCTGTCATGCCCGGCTGCCTGGGCCTGGACGCCATGTGGCAGCTGCTCGGCTACTTCCTGGCCTGGAAGGGCAACCCTGGCCGTGGCCGCGCCCTCGGCTGTGGAGAGGTCAAATTCACCGGACAAATTTTGCCGACTGCGAAAAAAGTCACTTACCATATCCAGATGAGCCGGCTGGTCGAGCGCAAGCTGGTGATGGGTATCGGTGACGGGTCCGTCTCTGTGGATGGACGCGAGATCTACACGGCCAAGGACCTGCGTGTCGGCCTGTTCACCCGTACGGACAACTTCTAATATCGAGTCGTCCAACGGACACTGAGCCAAGTACACAATAACAACGTCCACAGTCGACAAGCTTTACGGAGACCACTATGCGTCGGGTTGCGATCACCGGAATGGGCATCACGTCCTGCATTGGCACGAATCTGGAGGCGGTCACCGCATCCCTGCAAGCGGGCCGTAGCGGCATCCGCTTCCAGGACGAATACCGCGAGCTGGGGCTACGCAGCCAGGTTGCGGGCCCTGTCGATATCGATTTCAAGGATCATATTGACCGCAAACACCTGCGTTTTATGGGCGACTCGGCGGCCTACGCCTACATCGCCATGCAGGAGGCCATCCGCACTTCCGGACTGGAGGAGAGTGACATCTCCAACCCGCGTACAGGCCTGGTCATGGGCTCTGGTGGAACCTCCACCGCCGCCATTATCGATGCCGCCCAGACCCTCAAGGAGAAAGGCGTGCGCCGCGTCGGCGCTTTCCGTGTGCCGCAGGTGATGGGTAGCACGGTGTCTGCATGTCTGGCCACCCCGTTCAAGATCAAGGGAGTCAACTACAGCATCTCCTCTGCCTGTGCCACCAGTGCGCATTGCATCGGCAACGGCGCTGAACTGATCCAGATGGGCAAGCAGGACATCGTTTTTGCCGGCGGCGGTGAGGAACTGGCCTGGAGCCTGACCCACCTGTTCGACGCGATGGGCGCTCTGTCGAGCAAATACAACGACACGCCCGAGCGCGCCTCCCGCCCGTATGACGCAGACCGCGATGGTTTCGTGATCGCCGGCGGCGGCGGCTGCCTGGTGCTGGAAGAGATGGAACACGCCAAGGCCCGTGGGGCGACCATTTATGCCGAACTGACCGGCTACGGCGCCACCTCCGACGGCTATGACATGGTAGCTCCCAGCGGCGAGGGTGCAGTGCGCTGCATGCAGCAGGCGCTGGCAGGCATGGACGGCAAGGGACTGGAAGGCGGCGTCGATTACGTCAACACCCACGGTACTTCCACCCCGGTGGGGGACGTGGCAGAACTCCGCGCCCTGCGTGAGGTATTCGGCGATAACGTGCCACCGTTCGCCTCCACCAAATCCCTGACCGGTCACTCTCTCGGTGCCGCTGGCGTTCAGGAGGCGATCTACAGCCTGCTGATGATGCAGAATGACTTTATCGCTGCGTCCGCAAACGTGGAGAACCGCGATGCCGAGGCCGAGGGCATGGACCTGGTGACTGAAAAGCGCGACGCGAAAATCCAGCGCGCGCTGTCCAACAGCTTCGGCTTTGGTGGCACCAACGCCTGCCTGGTATTCGACAAGGTCTGATACCTGTCACAGGCTGAAGAGCAAAAAAAGGGCGGAACCGGCATCGGTTCCGCCCTTTTTTATTGGGGGGGGGTAAATCCGGCTGAATTACTGGCTGCCGCCGAGGCGTTCCAGCCACAATTCCACCTGGCGGGTCAGGCCCTGGCGCCAGCTGCGCTGCTGGATACCAAACACATCCCGCAACTTCTCGGAGGCGAGGACGGCACTGCGGTTTTCCGCTCCCGGCGCCGGCTCCAGCGCCACCCCGAAATCCTCGTCGTAAAACGACTGCGCCCGCTCGAGCACTTCGCGTCCGAATTCGAGGGCAGTACAGGCATCGGCTGCACCGTAGTGATAGACGCCAGATTCAGGCGCACCACTCGCCAGCTGCTGCACGACCGCCACGACCACACGACAGAGATCTGCCAGTGTCACCGGACTGCCGCTGCTCGAGTCATCGAGCTGCAGCGACTTGCCGGACAGGATCCCCTTCAGGATACGTCCGAGCAGCGCCTGTTCACTGCGATCAACCAGCCAGCCGAAGCGCAGGATGGTCACCCCGGGCCGGTCCCGCAGGGCCTCCTCGCACGCGAGCCACATCTCTCCCTGGTCTGTAGTGGGTGCGGGCTCGTCCTCCTCGTCGTAGCGCTTGCGGGTCCCTCCCGGAAACACCCGGTAGGAGGAGATATGCACCAATGGCCCGGTGTCTTCTGCCGCCAGCCGACGGCTGGTTTCCAGTGCCCGGTCCATCGCCTCGCTGCCACCGAGGCAGATCGCGTTCACCACCATGGCACCGGGCCGCAGCTTATCCAGCTCTCCCAGGCTCAGGAGCTGAACGCGAAAGCCGGCCCGCTGCAGTCGCTTCTGCAGCATACCGTCGGCTTTGCCACCTGAGCCGATGACCGCGACTGAATCCGGCGCATAGCCGGTGTGATGGATTTGCACTGGCGCGACAGATCCTTAGAAGGGAATATCGTCGTCGAAGCTGTTATCGAAGCCACCCGCAGGGCCCTGGTTGCCACCCTGATTAGCGGAGTGGCCACCGCCTTGGGACGGAGCCATCGGGGACGGTGCGGCGTTGCCCTGTTGTCCGTAGCCGGAGGACTGACCGCCCTGCTGGAAACCACCGCCCTGCTGCTGACCGTAGCCACCGCCTTGCTGCTGGTCGTAACCGCCCATGCCCTGGCCGTAGCCGCCCTGCTCACCACGACCGTCCAGCATCTGCATCTCGCTGGCGACAATCTCGGTGGTGTAACGGTCCTGGCCGGACTGCTTGTCCTGCCACTTGCGGGTACGCAGGCTGCCCTCGATGTAGACCTTGCTGCCCTTGCGCAAGTACTCGCCGGCAATCTCTGCGAGGCGGTTGAAGAACACCACCCGGTGCCACTCGGTACGCTCCTGCTGCTGACCGGTCTGCTTGTCCTTCCAGGTTTCGGACGTCGCCAGGTTCACATTGGTAACGGCACCGCCGCTGGGCATATAGCGGGTTTCCGGATCCGCGCCCAGATTGCCGATCAGGATGACTTTATTGATTCCCCGGGCCATTGGCCTCTCCTCTCACGTGCGTGCGGATCAATGATCCGCGGATTTGAATTCAGTTCTGACAACACCGCCGGACCTTCAAACAGGCCGGCGACGATTATTTGGATATTTATCCAGCAGCATACAACAGGCGCGCCCCCAGCCGCCACCAGAGCAGCGCCCACAGGACCACCACCGCGAGCCCCAGCAGGGCAACGGCTCCGGCGCCGCCGAGGCCATACAGGTAGCCACCAAGCACACCACCGGCAAAGGCCCCCAGGAACTGCAGGGTGGCGTAAAGCCCGGACGCGCCGCCCCGGGACTCGGCCGGCGCCGAGCGGGTCAGCTGCGCCGGCAGCAGTGCTTCCAGCAGATTGAAGGCAATGAAGAATACTGCCAACAGGCCGATCAGGAGCCAACTGTTGTCCGCCCACAGTGCCAGGCTTCCGGTGCCGAGCCCCACAAGGGCCAGCATCAGCGCCAGCGGCACCCGCCCACTGCGCTCTGCGAGGCGCATCAGCGGCAGCATCAGCACGAAGGAACCGAGCATAAGCGGGCCATAGAGCTTCCAGTGCTCTGCCCCCGGCAGGTCCAGCTGGGCCACCAGCAGCGGCGGCAGCGGCACGAACAGCGCGGTGAGCAGCAGATGGGAAAAGAAGACACCGCTGACCAACTGCCAGATCTCGCCATTGGCCAGCAGGGTGCGAAAATCGCCGCGGTAGACGCCCGGCCCCTGGGCCTTTTCCGGATTCGGCACCAGTCGCCACGCAATCAGCAGACCCAACAGGGCCAGGGCTGCGGTCAGCCAGAAAATGGCGGCAAGGCCACCGACACCCGCCAGCAACGGGCCGAGAATCACCGCCAGCATAAATGCCAGGCCAATGGCCGCGCCGATGGCCGCCATCGCCTTGCCGCGGTTCTCGTAGCGGGTCAGGTCCGCCATCAGCGCCATGGTGGCCGCAGCAATCGCACCACAGCCCTGCAGGATGCGCCCGGCAATCAGGCCATAGACGGAATCCGTCTGCGCCGCCACGAGGCTGCCCAGCGCGAAGATTGCCAGTCCCATGTAGATGACCGGCTTGCGCCCCCAGCGATCGGACAGCATGCCCAGCGGGATCTGCAGCAGCGCCTGGCTCAGGCCATAGGCCCCCAGGGCGATGCCGAGTAGGACCGGGGTACTGCCCTCGTAGTCTGCACCGTAAACGGACAGGACCGGCAGCACCATGAACAGGCCGAGCATGCGAAACACGTACAGGGAGGCGAGACCCGCTAGGGCGCGGCGCTCATTGGAATTCATGGGGCAATCCGGGTCACGACAGTTGGCTGAGGGCGCGCATTGTACCAGCGGCGCGCAAACAGGTCAGTGGCCACTCCGCGCAGGTTCAGACTTATGCGTCACGCCCGTCTGCCCCAGGGTAGACGTGTTGGAATCCGGTGATCCGCTCCCTAACGTAGGCACGGGGAATCGACATGACCAGCAGTGAGGTTTTGGTGCACTTGACTGCGGGCTTATACTTCGCTGTTTTTCCGGCCAACTGATAGGTAGAGCGTGGACACGATTTACGTACGGGGTGCGCGCACCCACAACCTGAAGAATGTCGATCTGGACATTCCCCGCGACAAACTCATCGTGATTACCGGGCTGTCCGGCTCTGGTAAGTCCTCACTCGCCTTCGACACGCTCTATGCGGAGGGACAGCGCCGCTACGTGGAGTCCCTGTCCACCTATGCCCGACAGTTCCTGTCCATGATGGAAAAGCCGGACGTGGACACCGTGGAAGGGCTTTCCCCGGCCATTTCCATCGAGCAGAAGTCCACCTCCCACAACCCCCGCTCCACCGTGGGCACCATCACTGAGATTTACGATTATCTGCGCCTGCTGTTTGCCCGTGTCGGCGAACCCCGCTGCCCGGACCACGGCGAGCCGCTGCAGGCACAGACCATCAGCCAGATGGTGGACCAGGTATTGGCCCTGCCGGAGGGCACCAAGGTCATGCTGCTGGCACCGGTGGTGCGCGATCGCAAGGGCGAGCACCTGCACGTGTTCGAGCGCCTGCGCCGGGACGGTTTCGTCCGCGCCCGAATCGACGGCGTGGTGTGCGATCTGGACGACACCCCCAGCCTCGACAAGCGCAAGAAACACACCGTCGAAGTGGTGGTGGACCGGTTCAAGGTACGCAGCGACCTGCAGCTGCGCCTGGCAGAGTCCTTCGAAACCGCCCTGACCCTGACCGATGGTATCGCTTCCATCGCCTTTATGGAGGGCGACGAGGAAGAGCGGCTGTTCTCTGCCCGCCACGCCTGCCCCGTATGCGATTACTCACTCAACGAACTGGAACCGCGGCTCTTCTCCTTCAACAACCCGGCAGGGGCCTGCCCCAGCTGTGACGGTCTGGGCGTGAAGCAGTTCTTCGACGAGGAAAAGGTGATCCTCGACCCCGAGAGCAGCATTTCCGAGGGCGCCATTCGCGGCTGGGACCGGCGCAATATCTACTACTACCACATGCTGGACTCTCTCGCCGAGCACTACGGCTTCGATCTGGATACACCGTGGAAAAAGCTGCGCAAAAAGGACAGGCAAGTGATCCTGCATGGCAGCGGCGACACCGTGATCGACTTCAGCTACGTCAACGATCGCGGTGATGTGACCGTGCGCCGCCACACCTTCGAGGGCATCATCCCCAATTTCCAGCGCCGTTACCGCGACACCGAATCCCAGTCTGTGCGCGACGAGCTGGCCAAGTACCTGAGCACCCAGAGCTGTCCGGAGTGCGGTGGCACCCGCCTGCGCCGGGAGGCCCGCAATGTCTTCGTGGACGACCGCACCCTCTCCCAGATCACCGAACTGCCGGTGGGGGATGCCTTTGACTACTTTGCCCACCAGCTGAAGTTCAGCGGTGCCCAGAAAGAGATCGCCGACAAGATTCTCAAGGAACTGCGCGACCGCTTCCGCTTCCTGGTGGACGTGGGGCTCAATTACCTGACCCTGAACCGCAGTGCGGAGACCCTCTCCGGCGGCGAGGCGCAGCGTATCCGCCTGGCCAGCCAGATCGGCGCGGGCCTCGTGGGCGTGATGTACATTCTCGACGAACCCTCCATCGGTCTGCACCAGCGGGATAACGAACGCCTGCTCGCCACCCTCACCCACCTGCGGGACCTGGGTAACACCGTGATCGTGGTGGAACACGATGAGGACGCCATTCGCAGTGCCGATTTCATCGTGGATATCGGCCCCGGAGCCGGGGTCCACGGCGGTGAAGTGGTGGCCGCGGGAACGGCAGAAAAGATCGCCGAGTGCGAGCGCTCACTTACCGGCCAGTACCTCTCTGGCAAAAAAGAAATCGCAGTGCCGGAAGAGCGCTACGTCGCCGAGCCGGACTATATGCTGCGCGTCGAGGGGGCCACCGGCAACAACCTGAAGGATGTCACACTGGAAATCCCGGTTGGCCTCTTTACCTGTGTCACCGGTGTCTCCGGATCCGGCAAATCCACCCTGATCAATACCACCCTGTACCCGCTGGCCGCGACGGCACTGAACAAGGCCACTACCCTCAAGGCTTCCCCGCACAAGAAGGTGGAGGGACTGGAACACTTCGACAAGTGTGTGGACATCGACCAGAGCCCCATCGGTCGCACCCCGCGCTCCAACCCGGCCACCTACACGGGGATTTTCACTCCCATTCGCGACCTGTTTGCCGGCACCCAGGAAGCGCGTTCCCGCGGCTACAAGCCCGGCCGCTTCAGCTTCAACGTCAAGGGCGGGCGCTGTGAGGCCTGTCAGGGCGATGGCGTCATCAAGGTGGAGATGCATTTCCTGCCGGACATCTACGTACCCTGCGACACCTGCAAGGGCAAACGCTACAACCGCGAAACCCTGGAAGTGCACTTCAAGGGCAAGAACATACACGAAGTGCTGGAGATGACAGTGGAGGAAGCGCGGGAATTCTTCGATGCGGTACCTGCCATTGCCAAGAAACTGCAAACCCTCATGGACGTGGGCCTCTCCTATATCAAGCTGGGGCAGGCCGCCACGACGCTCTCCGGTGGCGAGGCGCAGCGGGTGAAGCTCTCGCGGGAACTGTCCAAACGCGATACCGGCAAGACACTGTACATCCTGGATGAGCCTACCACCGGCCTGCACTTTGCCGATATCCAGCTGTTGCTGGATGTCCTCCATCGCCTGCGCGATCACGGCAACACGATTGTGGTGATTGAACACAACCTGGACGTCATCAAGACCGCGGACTGGATCGTGGACCTGGGCCCTGAAGGCGGCTCCGGCGGGGGCGAGATCATCGCCACGGGCACCCCCGAAGACGTGGCAGAAAACGAGGTCTCGCACACAGGTCGCTTCCTGAAACCGATGCTGTCATGACGGCAAAGGAGTGCACGGGACGCCGGCCCGCGCCTCCAGCCTCCCCGAGAGAACAACAGCCGGCACGGATATAAAAATAATGAAAATCGGCAACTTCCTGAATATCGGCCCGGCCACGATGGTGACCGCCGCCTTTATCGGCCCCGGTACGGTCATCACCGCTTCACTGGCCGGGGCCAATTTCGGTTACGCACTACTCTGGGCCCTGCTGTTTTCCGTATGTGCCAGCATGATCCTGCAGGAGATGGCCGCCCGCCTTGGTATCGTCACCCAGCGCGGGCTGGGGGAAAATATTCGCGAGAGCTTCCAGCGCCCGGTGGCCCGCTGGTTCGCCATCGCGCTGGTGATCAGCGCCATCTTTATTGGCAATGCCGCCTACCAGGGCGGCAATATTGCCGGGGCCGCCGTGGGTGTTTCGGCTTTCTCGCGGGATTTTTTCGCTGCAAGCTCGGATACAGTCAGTGTCCCCGCAATCCTGATTACCGCTATCGCTTTCCTGTTGCTATGGAGTGGGAACTACCGGTTAATCGAGCGGGCCCTGATTTTTCTCGTGGCTTTGATGAGCCTCGCGTTCCTCGCCACCTTCGCTGTCACCCGTCCGGATTTCGGCGCGCTCTTCAGTGGCCTGCTGGTTCCCGGCATCCCGAGCGGCGCCGCGCTGACCGTGATCGCGTTGATCGGCACCACGGTAGTGCCCTACAACCTGTTCCTGCACAGCGCCAGTGTGAGTGAAAAGTGGCGAGATCCACGGCAGCTTTCTGCAGCCCGCCGCGACCTGGCATTTTCCATTCCGCTGGGAGGACTGATTTCTATTGCCATTCTTGCCACGGCAGCGTCGGCTTTTTTCCAGCACCAGATCGAAGTTCAGAGAGCGGATGAGCTCGCGGGAGCACTCGCTCCGCTGTTCGGCAGTGCCGCATCAACCCTGCTCGGCATCGGCCTCTTCGCCGCCGGTATTTCCTCTGCCCTGACTGCGCCCCTGGCCGCCGCGTACGCAATGCGCGGTATCCTGGGACTGAGAGCGGGGTTGGACTCCGCCGGCTTCCGCCTCGCGTGGCTGGCGGTGCTGCTGTCAGGGGGCGTGATCGCCTCCCTCGGCGTTCGCCCGGTGGAGGTTATCTGGTTCGCACAGGTGGCCAACGGCCTGTTGCTGCCAGTCGTGACAGCTTTCCTGCTGTGGGAGATGAATACTTCGCGGCTGGGCGAGTACCGTAACAACCGCGTGCAGAATCTGCTGGGCTGCGCGGTACTGTTGGTTACCGTGTTACTGGGCGGGCGCAGCCTGCTCTCGGCTTTCGGGGTTATCTGAGCCCATACTCAACTCAGCGATCGGCACCGGGCGCAGGAGCCGTGGCACTAATGGGGCGATATTTTCGCGAGAAATTCTCCTCGAGTTCCGCTCTGGCAAAAGGCACCTCGCGCAGTTTTTCAGCGGCAAACAGCGCTGCCTGATCGGCATAGTGGGGAGACTGCGGGTCCAGCGTCGCGGAGCCAAAGTTGTGGATTGCCCGAGAGCGCACACGCCCAGTCCGGTCCCATTCCACCAGCATGATATAACTGTCCCCCGCACGGTTTTCGAACGAGCCCTCCTCATTCATTGGCCCGCCGTACACGGCCCGTAATGTGTCAGGGCCGCCGTTCAAGGCCCAGCTTTGCGCTCCACGCACGTGTCGATTGATCTTGCCAAACGGCACCTCCACCCCGTCGTGAAAACGGTGCAGCACATCGACCGCTTCGGTAAAGGCTTTATCTATCTCGCCATTGGGCACAGGTTTTCCCCGCGCTTCCTGAACCGGTGCCAGTGTCAGAATTGCCAGGGCCGCCTGCAGGTTTTCGCTATCTGTGGAAAGGTTCCACCGCGCCAGGCTCTGTAATGCAGCACCATACTTGCCCTGTTGAAGCCTCTGCGGTTTTTCCGCGGCTAACCACTGCCGCAGGGCCCTGACCTGATAACTGTCCGGGTGGTAGTGATGATCGTACTTGAGACGCTCGAAATCCTGTGCCGATATTGTTGCCCGGCTGCCGTAAAGCGCTTCAATCTGCAGCGCGCGGTTGGTTATCTGGGTTTCAATGCCCATGGAGACCGGAAAATCCTCGACCCACGGATCATCGTCACCGTCTGTTGACTGGAACGGCGGATTATTGGCGTTGTATACGAGCCCCGATGCTGGGTTACGTGTTTTCGGCACCCAGTTGAAACCCCGATAGTCACCCCAGATGAGTTCCGACCGGTCACCGGGCAAATCACCCCGCCAGTCCGGGCCATCGATCCGTTTCGGGAACATGGCATTGTAGTAATGGCCAATATTGCCCTCGCGGTCTGCGTAGACGTAATTAATACTCGGCATCGCCTGCATTTTCAGGGCGGCCTCGAATTCAGCGCGGTTGCCGGCTTTGTTCAACGCCAGCATAAAGTCGAGCGTTCTGGCTTCCCCCATGCCCGCCCAACGCAGCGCGTAAGTGCCGTGCTCCGTTTCAAAAACCGGGCCATGTTCAGCGAGGAGAATTTCCCTGGTGACCGTCCAGTGTAATGGACCGAGGAGCTTCACCCGGATACGCGCCTTGCGCTTTTCGAACTCCCGCCACTGGCCGTCGAGGAGATACTGGTTTGGGTTCCGCGGATTGACTTTGAGCCGGTAAATATCCACCAGGTCAGGTTTATTGACCGTGTTGGCCCAGCCGAGAGATTCATTGTGACCGTGCAGGATGACCGGTGATGCGGGGAAGGTGGAGCCGGCCATGTTCCAGCCCTGCTGTGAATGTACCCGGGCCTCATACCAGGCAACCGGACCTGTGAGAGGCTGGTGGGAATTGATCAGCAGCCGGGTAGTATCGTCAGCGCTGCGATGCGGGGCCACGGCGATACCCTGACTGCCGATCGGCAGGCTCTCTCTTGTTGCCCACGACAGCGCCTCAGTACCCGACCTGGCAATTTCCCTCGGCCGCTCTGGATCCAGGAGTTCCCCCAGGATCTTGTCGAAGCCGTAGAACATTGGCGTTTTGAAGGCGAAGCCCGCGACCAGGTCTTTACCGGTGACTGGCAACAGATAGCGGGAAACACCCTCTGGATTCTGTGCCGCATACAGGTTGATCCCCGCGGCGTACCCCTCGGCCACCGCCCGCGCGTTTGCAGACAATTTGGGGTAGTCCCGTTCGACTGCCTCCCAGACCCCCATCCATTGCACCAGGTAATCGGTTTTTGCCGCCGACGGGCCCCGCTCCGCCGCCAGCCGGCCCCTGGTCGCAAGAATCACATCCTGGATTGTGGCGAAGTCATCCTCTGCATGGGCGTAGGCGAGGCCGAAAGCCGTATCCGCATCGGTCACGCCATAGATATGTGGCACTCCCCAACGATCGCGCAGTATTTCCACATCGTAAGCCTGCGCCTGCTCGATGTAGCTTCCCGCGGCCACCTGTTTTGATACCGGCGGCGGCATGCCGACAAGGGCAGCGGAAACGATGATCGTCAACAACAGAGAGAATGTGAGAACTGCCCGCATAGATGCTCCGGAGTAGCAATACGCTGTTTATTGCCCCCGAGTTTTGCGGACTGGCGCGTGAAAATAAAGTCCCCGCGGGACAGATGCAGAGCAACTCAGGTTAGTTGGTACAACAACGAGCGTTAACTGGTACGCAAACGAGACATGCCTTTCTTCCGTTTTTTGTGAAGCACTTCAACAGAATCAAACTTACCTCAAGATTTTCCCCTGACCATATGGTCGACCCTGCTTATATGCTGGACCAGTGGCGCTGCACTGCATACTCTTCAGGCGATTTACCACGCGCGATGCGGACAGGATGCCGGCATCGCTGTCGACAGGGTGTCGTTAGTGGTTCGCTGTTCCCTGAAGTGCGACTGCGTTGATTCGCTGGCTCCGATCCAGAGAGAAAACACCAATCACTAAGGGGATTCAAAATGACAAGAACGTTAAGTAACGCAGCCACTGCATTCGCACTGGCCTCCCTCACACTGAGCAGCAGCGCCTTCGCCGAACCCGGCGACTATGGGTTCTGGGCCACCCTCGGCAACCTTGCTTCTCCCCGACAGGCCAATGCGCCAGTCACCCCGGCAGAAACCGAAGGTATGTATCCGCTGTCGATGGACGACGCGGCGTTTAATGATGGCTTCGATCCTGCCGACTACAACAACTGGCAAAAAGTGGACGTGCCGGCGAGCACCGGCGCCATGTGTGGTAATGGTTCACCGTATAAGTTCTTCGTGTACCGGGTGCCGGATACCAGCAACACCATATTTTACTTCGAAGGGGGCGGCGCCTGCTGGGACTACGAAAGCTGTTCCGGACAGGCCGGTATTCGCGGCGCCCGCAATCCCAACGGGATTCCGGATGATTATGTGCAGAACATCAACCTGCTGGATTTCCAGAACTCCTCGAACCTGGGGACAGCCGCAGCCTCACCACTGATTTATACCCACCACCCCTACGACCAGTACAAGACCGGAGAGTGGAATATCGTCTATGTGCCGTACTGCACTGGGGATATCTATGTCGGGGACAAAACAGAGATCTACACGGATCCGACTGGCCAGAACCCCGATCTGGTTTTCCACCACAACGGGCTCCGCAATGTCCAGGCCGTGACATCGTGGGTAAAGAACAACCTGCAGAAACCGAAGCAGATGGTAGCTGCGGGCTGCAGTGCCGGCAGTATTGGAGCGCTACTCAATTACTCGAAGCTGCGCGAAGACATGAATGTGGATTACGGTTACCTGCTGGATGATTCGGGGCCCCTCTACAATGCCCCGCGCAGCAGTAATGACCCGGTCACCTACCCATCACTACCGCTACACAGCAAAGTGCTGGACTCCTGGACTGCCTATACCGATAGCGGCGACCCCGATGAGGAAAACCCGATCAATCTCCTCGCCAGCATTACCCCTGGATTCGACCCAGACGCACTGGCAAGCCTTTACGCAGGCCTGTCAGGAAAGTTCCCAGGGGATCGCATGGGCATTACCCACTTTCTCGCCGACGGTAACTTCTCGTCATACTCCTACGAGCGCTTTTATGACGAAATCAGCAATGACCCTAACCCGGACTCCAGGCTGGCCAAGTTGAGGAGCAAATGGCAGCAGGACACTTTCAACAACCTGATACCCATGCTGGATCAGACCAGCAACTGGGGTTACTACTTTCCGATGTTCCGTAACTTTAATGAGAGCCACTGCACGACGGTGCTCGACCTGCAGTATGGTGAGATCGCTGAGCTGGGGCTCGATACCCGGGTCTTTCTCGATAACATCATCAACTACCAGGGCGGAGGGATGATCCGCGCCTACGAAACGGATCAGGTCTCCGACTTCGAAAACAATAACAACTGGTTTTACGACCTCGTGGGCGGACTGCTCTGAGCACTCCTGGAACTAACGGAAAAGGCCGCACATTGTGCGGCCTTCTTCATCAGTGCCCGTAGGCTTCCTGTCGCGCCGCCTGTAGCCTCTGGCGCAGGTAGGCTTGCCTCGACACCCCTTCAGGGAAGGATTCCATTTGCTGGACTTCCCTGACAATTTCCGCCTCAAGTTCCTTGTAGCGGGCAAAACCCGGGACTTCCTCGTAGGGATCATACTGCTGTAACTGGCGTTCTGACCGTTGCCGATATTGCGCCAGGATCTCTGCCGAGCGCTGATCATAGTCATCCTTGTTATCGCTGTTGCGATCAAGCCACGCCAACTTCAGGGTCAACGCCTCAAATGCAAGCACCCTGCCCTCGTGCTCGATGCGCTCGATCAGCGCCCAGGCTTCGTCATCACTGATCTCCCCGTCCCCGCCCGCAAAGTAATCCTGCAACGCGCGCTTGTCTGTTTCTTCAGCGAGGTATTCCTGCACCCTCGGGTGTTCCAGCAGCGCCTCCACTGCCTGATCCTGAAGCGGTTGGGTATCATCGGCTATGGCTTCTGGCGCAGGATCGAGCTTCCCCGCCACTTGCGGTGGTAGAGGGATCAGGTCGTCACTGCCGGCGGGCTCCCCGCGGGTAAGCCCGAGAACAGCCACCACGGCACCAGCCGTCAAACACGACACGGCCCACAACGCCAATTTGTGCTTGGTGCTCACCATATGTGCCCCCATCACCGAGTCCTCAGTTGGATAGAACCGCAGTGTATCGTGAGGACAAGTGGGAACTAACGGTAGCGCTAGGCAGGCGGGTGCAAATACGCGTCAGGTGCGGAGAATTGGGATTCAGTGCCGCTGCGGGAGAATTCACGCCTGCCGCTGGCAGACGTTTACAGACCCTGACGCAGGGTTTGAAGGCTCGCGACCGGGCGATGCCATGGCCTGGTAAATACTACGCCCAGGTAAGAGGCTTCTCGTCGTCCTGATCACCGCACGCGGTTTTCTTCGGCGGTACATAACCAATCCGCGACTCTGCAGGAACGTTCTTCGCCTCCCAGTTGGCCACGGCCTCGGCGCAAAGCGAGCGCTGCTGGTCAGTGAGTGACTGGCCATTCGGCCACTTACCGAGTTCGATGGCACGCTTGAGGCTACCGACGATCTGGGGGGTCAGGTTGTCCAGCAACTGCTGCAGGGTCATGGAAACCTCCGGGACTTCAGGAGTAGACGGGTTGGAGTCGCGGTGCGATTTTACACCAAACAGGCGAAAAAAAAGCCGGTCAGTGACCGGCTTTTTCGCAGACTCACCGGAGCGAGTCTTCGGGTGCTGACTGGTGCTTACGCCTCAGCAGCTTCAGCGGCATCATCCTCAACCTGAGGGCGATCCACCAGCTCAACGAAGGCCATCGGGGCCTTGTCGCCAGCACGGAAACCGCACTTCAGGATACGGATGTAGCCACCCGGACGGGCTTCGTAGCGCGGGCCCAGCTCTTCGAAGAGCTTCTTGACCGCATCCTTGTCACGGAGACGGGCAAAGGCCAGACGACGATTGGCAACACTGTCCTTCTTGGCCAGGGTAATCAGCGGCTCGGCGACGCGACGCAGCTCCTTGGCTTTCGGCAGGGTAGTTTTAATCAGTTCGTGTTCAACCAGCGACGCGGTCATGTTTTTGAACATGGCTTTGCGATGGGCGCTGGTACGGCTGAATTTACGGCCACTATAGCGATGACGCATAACTCAATTCCTTACGACATTTTGCTAACGACGGTGCTGTCTCAGCAAGTCGTGCTGGAGCGGCGCTCGCCAGGGGCCAGACACCGCTCGGGTTCTTTCTAAGCGTACGGCCACTGGCCGCACCTACCAGATACTTACAGGGGGCTCAGCTTGCTGTCGCCTTTGAGGCTGGCCGGCGGCCAGTTCTCGAGACGCATGCCCAGGGACAGACCGCGCGAGGCTAGAACGTCCTTGATCTCAGTCAGGGACTTCTTGCCCAGGTTCGGGGTCTTCAGCAGCTCTACTTCGGTGCGCTGAATCAGATCACCGATGTAGTAGATGTTTTCTGCCTTCAGACAGTTGGCCGAACGCACGGTCAGCTCGAGGTCGTCCACCGGACGCAGCAGAACCGGATCGACTTCCGGCTCTTCAGCCGGCTTGTCGGACGGACGGTTGTCCTCCAGGTCCACAAACACGGCCAGCTGCTGCTGCAGGATGGTCGCGGCGCGGCGAATAGCCTCTTCAGGATCCAGGGTACCATTGGTTTCCAGATCCAGAACCAGCTTGTCCAGGTCGGTGCGCTGCTCTACACGTGCGGATTCCACACTGTAAGAAACGCGACGCACCGGGCTGAAGGATGCATCCAGCTGCAGACGGCCGATTGAACGGGTCTCTTCCTCGTCCTCACGACGGGCGTCGGCGGGCTGGTAGCCACGGCCGCGCGCGACGGTCAGACGCAGATTGAGTTCCACGTCGCCGGTGATGTTGGCGATCACGTGCTCGGGATTAACGATCTCGATGTCGTGATCTACCTGGATATCTCCGGCGGTCACCGCACCCGGTCCCTTCTTGCTCAGGCTCAGAACAGCCTGATCCTTGCCGTGCATGACCACAGCGATGTCTTTCAGGTTCAGCAGGATTTCGATTACATCTTCCTGCACACCTTCGATCGCGCTGTACTCGTGCTCAACACCGTCAATCTCGACTTCAGTGACGGCGCAGCCCGGCATGGAGGACAGCAGGATGCGACGCAGTGCGTTGCCCAGAGTGTGGCCGAAACCACGCTCCAGCGGCTCCAGAACCACTTTGGCGTGGTTCGGGTTGTACTCGGTGACGTCAATACGACGCGGTGTCAAAAACTCGTTGACAGCAGTCTGCATAGCCATACCTGTTTAAAGTTGTATCCCTTACTTGGAGTAGAGTTCCACAATAAGGTTTTCGTTGATCTCTGCCGGCAGATCGACGCGATCCGGAACACGCTTGAACGTGCCTTCCAGCTTGCTCGCGTTGACGTCTACCCACTCGACATCGCCACGCTGGGCAGCGAGGGAAACGGAATTCTGGATACGCATCTGCTTCTTGGCTTTTTCACGGATAGAAATCACGTCACCAGCCTGTACCTGGTAAGACGGGATGTTCACCGCGCTGCCATTGACCAGAATCGCCTTGTGGGAAACCAGCTGACGTGCTTCAGCGCGAGTCGCACCAAAGCCCATGCGGTAAACCACGTTGTCCAGGCGTTTTTCCAGCAGCTGCAGAAGGTTTTCACCGGTAGCACCCTTGAGGCGCGCCGCTTCCTTATAGTAGTTGCGGAACTGCTTTTCCAGTACGCCGTAGATGCGACGAACTTTCTGCTTTTCACGCAGCTGTACACCGTAGTCGCTCAGGCGACCACGACCGGCGCCATGCTGGCCCGGCTTGGTTTCCGCGCGGCACTTGGAATCGTGCGGGCGAACACCACTTTTCAGCTGCAGATCGGTACCTTCCCGACGGGAAAGCTTACATTTTGGTCCAATATAACGTGCCATTTTGTCAGCCCCCTCTTACACGCGACGTTTCTTGGGCGGACGACAACCATTATGTGGGATCGGCGTCACGTCGGTGATGTTGGTAATCTTGAAGCCGCAGTTGTTCAGTGCGCGAACAGCGGATTCGCGACCGGGGCCAGGGCCCTTAACTTCGACATCGAGGTTTTTCAGGCCGTATTCCTGAGCGGCATTACCTGCGCGCTCTGCGGCAACCTGGGCTGCAAACGGCGTGCTCTTACGAGAGCCGCGGAAACCGGAACCACCAGCAGTGGCCCAGCTGAGGGTATTACCCTGACGATCAGTGATCGTTACGATCGTGTTGTTAAACGATGCGTGGATGTGGGCAATACCGTCGACAACGGTCTTTTTGACCTTTTTGCGAACAGTAGTTTTTGGCTTAGCCATACCTGTATCCTAAATCCTGTATCAAATCCCCCCATCTCAACCGAGGAGAGGGGCTTGTTAAACCGCGATTCCGCGTCTTACTTGCGAATCGGCTTGCGCGGACCCTTACGGGTACGGGCATTAGTCTTGGTGCGCTGACCACGCAGCGGCAGGCTGCGACGGTGGCGCAGACCGCGGAAGCAACCCAGGTCCATCAAACGCTTGATGTTCATGGAAACTTCCCGGCGCAGATCACCTTCCACGGTCAGTTTTGCAACTTCACCACGGATGGTTTCAATCTGCTCTTCAGACAGATCACGGATTTTGGTGGATTCAGCGATACCAACCGCTGCCAGAATAGACTTAGCAGTAGTGCGACCAACCCCATAGATATGGGTCAGGGAGATCACGGCGTGCTTGTGGTCTGGTACATTGACACCAGCAATACGTGCCATAGAGGCATACTCCACGTATTGGGAGCCACTCTCAAATGTGACTCAACTTAGAATTCGGCGCTGACAGCGACTAAAAAACGGCCTGCGCCACCAAAAAGGCGCGCAAGAATAGCTTTTCAGACACCAAATTGCAATAGCCCGCCCTCTCCCCGAACCCGTCGTGGAGAGAAACGGACGACAGTCAACGCCCCCAATCGGAACCAGAGAAGTGACTCCTCGGTTCCCACCAGACCCGTTAAGGCTCCGGTGTCGCCAGTTACCGCGGGGGCCGCGCTAATTGGCATATTCTCAAACGGCGTCTCGTTCAACCTTCCCTGAAGCGGACGCCAGCCTGACCATCCATGGTCAGTCGCTTATCCCGGCGCGAAGCGTAGCCTCGCGATGCGGGATTAGCCCTGCCGCTGCTTGTGGCGCGGCTCGGCACTGCAGATAACCCGCAGAACGCCCTTGCGGCGCACGATCTTGCAGTTACGGCAGATCTTTTTAACAGAAGCGCGTACTTTCATGATCCTACCTCAATTCACTTAAACCGCATGCCGGACACCGCTGTTAGCGGCGACCGTAGCCCTGCAGGTTCGCCTTTTTCATCAGTCCTTCATACTGGTGGGACAGCAAGTGCGACTGCACCTGAGCCATGAAGTCCATCACCACGACCACAACGATCAGCAGCGAAGTACCACCCAGATAGAAGGGTATGTTCAGCCCAACCACCAGGAACTGCGGTAGCAGGGAGACCAGAGCGATATACACGGCGCCGACAAGGGTGAGACGAGTCAGCACGCTATCGATGTAGCGGGCCGTCTGTTCACCGGGACGGATGCCGGGCACGTACGCGCCGGACTTTTTCAGGTTGTCGGCAACTTCATTCGGGTTGAACATCAACGCCGTATAGAAGAAGCAGAAGAATCCGATCAGCAGCGCGAACAGGATAATGTTCAACGGCTGGCCGGGGCCAAGCTGCAGCGCCATCCACTGCAGAATCTGCGCACCAATTCCTTCACCGCCCTGGCCAAACCACTGCGCCAGTGTGGCCGGGAACAGCAGGATACTGCTGGCAAAAATCACCGGGATCACGCCCGCCATGTTGACCTTCAGCGGCAGGTGGCTGGACTGAGCTGCAGGCGCAGCTGAGTAGCGACCGGCCTGACGGCGCGCATGGTTGATAGTGATCCGTCGCTGCCCCCGCTCCATCACAACGACGAAGTAGACGATAGCGATGGCGACAAAGCCGATGGCCAGCAGCAGCAGGATATGCAGCTCACCCTGGCGGGCCTGTTCAAACGCCTGACCGATGGCACTGGGCAGCCCGGCAACGATACCGGCAAAGATCAGCATGGAAATGCCGTTGCCGACGCCGCGCTCGGTGATCTGCTCACCCAGCCACATCATGAAGACAGCACCGGTAACCAGTGACACGACGGCCACGAAGTAGAAACCGAATGCCGGCTCCGCCGAATAGGCGAGGTTCTGGCCAGCAAGGCCAAAGGTCATGCCGATACCCTGGATCAGGGCCAGTACAACGGTGAGATACCGTGTGTACTGGTTGATCTTGCGCCGTCCCGCGTCGCCCTCTTTCTTGAGGGCTTCGAGGGACGGTGTCACCGCGGTCATCAACTGCATGATGATGGACGCGGAGATGTACGGCATGATGCCCAGAGCCAGAATACTCATGCGCTCCAGTGCGCCGCCCGAGAACATGTTAAACAGGCCAAGGATGGTTCCCTGGTTCTGGTTGAACAGGTTGGACAGCTTCTCCGGATCAATGCCGGGCACCGGAATATGGGTACCTACGCGATACACAAGAATCGCGAGGAACAGAAAACGAAGGCGAGCCCAAAGCTCGCCCAATCCCTTGCTGTTGCCCAGGGAATTTACGCCGGATCCTGGTCGTGCCATTGGGGCCTCAATTAGTCTTCTACTTTACCGCCAGCAGCTTCGATGGCCGCTTTCGCACCCTTGGTGACGCCCAGACCCTTGACGGTTACCGCCTTGGTCAGTTCGCCAGAAAGGAACACTTTGGCGCGTTTTACGTGGCTGCCGATAATATCGGCATTCTTCAGCGCTGCCAAATCGATTACGTCGCCATCTACCTTGTTCAGCTCACCCAGACGTACCTCAGCCGCAAAGCGAGAGGTATATGCAGTGAAGCCGTACTTCGGCAGACGCTTCTGCAGCGGCATCTGACCGCCTTCGAAGCCCGGACGAACGCTGCCGCCGGAACGGGACTTCTGACCTTTGTGGCCACGGCCACCGGTCTTGCCCAGGCCACTGCCGATACCGCGACCAACGCGCTTGGCAGAGTGCTTGTGACCTTCGGCGGGAGAAAGTTCATTCAAACGCATGTTATTCCCCCTCCACCTTCACCAGGTAGTTCACTTTGTTGATCATGCCGCGCACAGCCGGAGTGTCTTCCACTTCCACAGTGTGACCGATGCGGCGCAGACCCAGACCGGCAACGCACGCCTGATGGTTTTTCAGGCGTCCGGCGATGCTTTTGATCTGGGTGACTTTAATGGTCTTCTTAGCCATGGTCTTACCCACTAAATAACCTTTGGTCCGAACCGCGATCAGTTCAGGATTTCTTCAACAGACTTGCCACGCTTGGCCGCTACGTCTTCCGGGCTGCTCATCTGAGCCAGCGCGTCAAAAGTAGCGCGCACTACGTTCACCGGGTTGGTGGAGCCGTAGCACTTTGCCAGTACGTTGTGTACGCCTGCCATTTCCAGTACGGAGCGCATGGCACCGCCGGCAATTACACCGGTACCCTGGGAGGCCGGCTGCATATATACCTTGGAACCACCGTGTACACCCTTGGTGGCGTACTGGATGGTGTCGCCATTCAGGTCAACCTGAATCATGTTGCGACGCGCAGCTTCCATCGCCTTCTGGATAGCGACCGGTACTTCGCGGGCTTTACCGCGACCGAAACCGACGCGGCCATTACCGTCACCGACAACAGTCAGTGCGGTGAAAGCGAAGATGCGACCACCTTTTACAGTCTTGGCAACGCGATTGACCTGGACCAGCTTTTCCTGCAGGCCTTCGTCGTTGCTTTTGTCTTTCTCTCTAGCCATAACTCAACCCTTAGAATTTCAGACCGGCTTCGCGGGCAGCGTCAGCCAGAGCCTTGACGCGGCCGTGGTACTTGTAACCGCTGCGGTCGAAGGCAACTTCTTCAACGCCGGCTGCCTTGGCGCGCTCGGCGATCAGGGAGCCAACCGCTGTGGCGGCGTCGACGTTACCGGTTTTACCTGCGCGCAGGTCCTTATCGAGGGTAGAGGCGGAGGCCAATACCTTGTCGCCGTCGGCGGACAGGATCTGTGCGTAAATGTGGCGCGGCGTGCGGTTCACGGTCAGGCGAACAGCGCCGAGCTCGCGGATCTTGGCGCGGGCACGACGTGCACGACGCAAGCGAGATTGCTTCTTAACGTTCATTTCAATGCCCTACCTACTTCTTCTTGGCCTCTTTGCGATACACGCGTTCCTCGGCGTAGCGGACACCCTTACCTTTGTAGGGCTCCGGCGGACGGAATGCGCGGATCTCGGCGGCCACTTGGCCCAGCAGCTGTTTGTTGCTGCTCTTCAGTACGATTTCAGTCTGGCTCGGGGTTTCGGCGGTGACGCCCTCCGGCAGCTGATAATCGATCGGGTGTGAGAAGCCCAGAGTCAGGTTGACGGATTTACCAGCCGCTTTCGCGCGGTAACCAACACCCAACAGCTGCAGTTTCTTCTCGAAACCCTGGCTCACGCCAACAACCATGTTGTTGACCAGAGCGCGAGTGGTACCAGACAGGGCCTTGGCCTGCTTGGAACCATTGCGGGCTGCGAAAGTCAGCTTGCCGTCAGCCTCGGCCACTTCCACATCGTTGTGGATAACCATGCTGAGGTTGCCATTTCCACCCTTGACGGCGATGTCCTGACCCTTCAGGTCAACGGTTACGCCGGCGGGGATACTTACTGGATCATTTGCTACTCGAGACATACCAACCCCCGCTTAGAATACGGTGCAGAGCACTTCGCCACCGACGCCGGCCTGACGGGCAGCACGATCAGTCATCACACCCTTGGAGGTGGAGACGATAGCGATACCCAGACCACCACGTACGGAAGGCAGAGCTTTCTTACCAGAGTAAGCGCGCAGGCCAGGACGGGATACCCGATCCAGCTCAGCAATAACCGGCTTGCCCTGGAAGTATTTCAGGTCAATGGTCAGTTCAGGCTTGGCGCCTTCGCTTACAGCGTAATCGTTAACGTAACCTTCATCCTTCAGGACTTTGGCAACGGCGATTTTCAATTTGGATGAAGGCAGGGTAACGCTCGCCTTACCGCGCCCGAGGGCATTGCGGATGCGAGTCAGCATATCTGCCAACGGATCTTGCATACTCATTTATAAAGACTCCTCAAGTCTGCCTTTACCAGCTGGACTTAACCAGGCCGGGAACATCACCACGCATGGCCGCTTCGCGCAGCTTGTTACGGCACAGGCCGAACTTACGGTAAACAGCGTGGGGGCGACCAGTAATACGGCAGCGGCGTTGCTGACGTACCGGGCTTGCATCGCGCGGCATTTTCTGCAGCTTGAGTTGAGCCTCCCACTTCTCCTCATCGGAGACAGTGGGACTGGCGATGATCGCCTTCAGCTCCTGACGCTTTTCAGCGTACTTAGCTGCGGTTCGAGCGCGCTTGTTCTCACGCGCAATCATGGATTTCTTCGCCATGGAATCCTCTTAACCCTTGAACGGGAAGTTAAACGCTTTCAGCAGGGCACGACCTTGGTCGTCGTTCGCTGCTGTGGTGGTAATGCAAATATCCAGACCACGAAGCTTGTCTACTTTGTCGTAGTCAATTTCCGGGAAGATGATTTGCTCGGTCACACCCATAGAGAAGTTGCCGCGGCCGTCGAACTGCTTCGGGCTGATGCCACGGAAGTCACGGATACGCGGGATCGCGATGTCAACCAGACGCTCCAGGAACTCGTACATGCGCTCGCCGCGCAGAGTCACCTTACAGCCGATCGGCCAACCTTCACGGATCTTAAAGCCCGCAATAGACTTGCGCGCTTTGGTCACGATGGGTTTCTGACCAGTAATCGCTGTCATGTCACTGACAGCATGTTCCAGTACCTTCTTGTCACCAATCGCCTCGCCAACACCCATGTTGACGGTGATCTTGGTGATGCGCGGCACGGACATCACATTGTCGAGCCCCAGCTCTTCTTTCAGCTTGGGCGCGAGTTCTTTAACGTAGAGCTCTTTCAGCTTTGCCATGATAAATACCCAACCTGCTTATGCGTCGACGGCTTCGCCGTTGGATTTGAAGACGCGAATCTTAGTGCCGTCTTCCAGTACTTTGAAGCCCACACGGTCAGCTTTCTGGGTTGACGGATTGAAAATCGCCACGTTGGAAGCCTGGATAGCGGCTTCCTTCTCAACGATACCGCCGGAAATGCCCATCTGCGGGTTCGGCTTCTGGTGTTTTTTGATCATCTGTACACCGGATACGATCAGTCGGCCATCGTTCAGCACCTTGCGTACAGTGCCACGCTTGCCCTTGTCGCGACCGGCGATAACGATGACTTCGTCGTCACGCTTGATCTTGCGCATTACTCTATCTCCGCTCCAGGCTTAGATAACTTCGGGGGCCAGCGAGATGATCTTCATGAACTTCTCACTGCGCAGCTCGCGAGTTACCGGGCCAAAAATACGGGTGCCGACCGGCGCATTTTGCTGGTTCAGCAGTACCGCTGCGTTTTCGTCAAACTTGATCAGGGAGCCGTCGGGGCGACGCACACCTTTCTTGGTGCGAACCACAACTGCGTTCATCACCTGACCTTTCTTTACTTTACCGCGGGGGATGGCTTCCTTAACGGTCACCTTGATAATGTCGCCCACGCCAGCATACCGACGATGGGAGCCGCCCAGCACCTTGATGCACATGACACGGCGAGCCCCACTGTTGTCAGCTACTTCTAAGTAGGATTCCGCTTGAATCATCGTCTCTCTCCGAAACTCTTCAATGCGCTAGGGGTTAAACCTTCGCCGCACGCTCTACAATTTTTTGCAAAGACCAGGATTTGCTCTTGGACAGCGGACGAGATTCCTCGATGGTTACAACATCACCGATGCTGCACTCATTGTTCTCGTCATGGGCCTTGAGCTTGGTGGACTTGCTCACAATCTTGCCGTAGATCGGGTGCTTAACACGGCGCTCGATCAAAACGGTGATGGTTTTATCCATCTTGTCACTCACTACCTTACCGGTGAGTGTGCGCTTCAGTTTTGCTTCAGCCATGATTAGTTACCTGCCTTCTCGGTCAACACAGTCTTAATGCGAGCAATGTCGCGACGAGTCTGCTTCAGCAGATGGGTCTGAGTCAGCTGACCGGTGGACTTTTGCATGCGAAGCTTAAACTGAGCCTCGAGCTGATTCAGTAATTCCTGGTTCAGCTCTTCAACTGACTTTTCGCGTAGATCTGCAGTCTTCATTACATCACCGAACGCTTAACGAAAGTTGTCTTCACAGGCAGCTTGGCTGCGGCGAGCTCGAAAGCTTCGCGAGCCAGATCTTCGGAAACACCCTCCATTTCATAGAGGACCTTACCCGGCTGGATCTGAGCTACCCAGTATTCTACGTTACCCTTACCTTTACCCATTCGAACTTCGAGGGGCTTACTGGAAATGGGCTTGTCCGGAAACACACGAATCCAGATCTTACCGCCACGCTTAACGTGACGAGTCATTGCGCGACGAGCTGCTTCGATCTGACGGGCGGTAATACGACCGCGACCGATGGCCTTGAGGCCGAACTCGCCAAAGCTCACTTTAGAGCCGCGCTGGGAAAGACCGCGGTTGCGACCCTTCTGTACCTTGCGGAATTTTGTACGCTTCGGTTGTAGCATCTGCGCACCCCTTACTTAGCAGCTTTCTTGCGGGTCTTCGCCGGCTTTTCATCGGGAATTTCGTCACCGATAACTTCGCCTTTAAAGATCCACACCTTGATACCGATGATGCCGTAAGTGGTCATCGCTTCATGAGTGGCGTAGTCAATGTTGGCACGCAGGGTGTGCAGGGGCACACGGCCTTCGCGATACCATTCGGTACGTGCGATTTCCGCACCGCCGAGACGGCCACTTACCTGAATCTTGATACCTTCGGCACCCTGGCGCATTGCGTTCTGTACCGCACGCTTCATAGCGCGACGGAACATCACACGACGCTCCAGCTGCTGGGCTACGTTCTGGGCAACCAGCGCAGCGTCCAGATCGGGCTTGCGCACTTCTTCGATGTCGATGTGCACGGGCACACCCATCTGAGCGCTAACTTCTTTGCGCAGACGCTCAACGTCTTCGCCTTTTTTACCGATCACGATGCCCGGGCGAGCGGTGTGAATAGTCACACGCGCGGTGTTGGCCGGACGTTCGATCTCGATACGGCTCACGGAAGCGTGGGCCAGTTTTTTGCGAATGTATTCGCGAACTTTCAGATCCGTGTACAGCTTGTCTGCGTACTCGTCGCTGCCGGCATACCAAACAGAAGTATGCTTTTTAACGATACCCAGACGAATGCCGGTAGGATGTACTTTTTGTCCCATGGTTTTCTCGCCTGCTCTCTTATTTCTCGGCCACTTTCACAGTGATGTGACAAGTACGCTTAAGAATCCGATCGGCACGACCTTTTGCACGCGGCTTAATGCGCTTCATGGTCATACCTTCATCTACGAAAATCGTAGAAACCTTCAGCTCGTCAACGTCGGCACCTTCGTTGTGCTCGGCGTTGGCAATGGCCGACTCCAGAACCTTCTTGACGATCGCCGCGCCCTTCTTCTGGCTGAACGCCAGGATGTCCAGGGCTTCCTCGACACCTTTGCCGCGAATCTGATCAGCTACCAGACGCGCCTTTTGCGCCGACAGACGAGCGCCGCGTAATTTTGCTGCTACTTCCATCGTTATAACCTCGGCTTAGCGCTTCTTCGCTTTCTTGTCCGCAGCATGACCGCGGTAAGTGCGGGTAGCGGCGAACTCGCCCAGCTTGTGGCCAACCATTTCTTCGTTGACCAGAACGGGCACGTGTTGACGACCGTTGTGCACGGCAATCGTCAGACCCACCATTTCCGGCATAATCATGGAACGGCGGGACCAGGTTTTAATCGGTCGACGATCATTGGCTGCAATCGCCGCCTCCACCTTCTTGATCAGATGCAGATCAATAAAGGGACCTTTCTTTAATGAGCGTGGCACTGTCGATTCCTCTCTAGCTGCTCAGACGACGCGCGGCTTATTTGCCGCGACGACGTACAATCATTTTATCGGTGCGCTTGTTCTTGCGCGTCTTCTTACCCTTGGTCGGAACGCCCCACGGAGTAACCGGGTGACGACCACCAGAGGTACGGCCTTCACCACCACCATGCGGGTGATCCACCGGGTTCATCGCCACACCGCGAACGGTAGGACGAACACCGCGCCAGCGCTTGGCACCAGCTTTACCCAGCTTACGCAGGCTGTGCTCGGAGTTGCTCACTTCACCCAGGGTGGCGCGGCACTCGGACAGAACCTTACGCATTTCACCGGAGCGCAGACGAATGGTCGCGTACTGACCTTCGCGGGCTACCAGCTGTACAGAGGCACCAGCAGAACGAGCCAGCTGGGCGCCTTTGCCCGGCTTCAGCTCGATACCGTGAATCACGGCACCAACCGGGATATTGCGCAGCGGCAGGGTGTTACCCACGCTGATCGGCGCAGCATCACCGGACTGTACGGTTGCACCGGCCTTCAGACCTTTGGGTGCAATGATGTAACGACGCTCACCGTCTGCGTAGCAGATCAGGGCGATATGTGCGCTACGGTTGGGATCGTACTCCAGGCGCTCAACTTTGGCTGGGATGCCATCTTTGTTGCGCTTGAAGTCGACAACGCGGTAGTGCTGCTTGTGACCACCGCCAACGTGACGAGTGGTGATGCGGCCAGCGTTGTTACGACCACCAGATTTGCTTTTACTCTCTACCAGAGGCGCGTAGGGCGCACCCTTGTGCAGGTCGGGGTTAACAACCTTGACCAGGTGGCGACGGCCGGCAGAGGTCGGTTTACTTTTTACAATCGGCATTGCAACTTTCCCCTTTACTCAGCAGCTTCAAAATTGATGTCGCTGCCTTCGGCCAGGCGAACGTAGGCTTTTTTCCAATCGTTGCGCTGGCCCATGCCGTAGCGGGTGCGCTTGGTCTTGCCTTTAACGTTCACGGTGCGTACCTGCTCAACGGAAACGTTGAACAGTTTTTCTACCGCAGCCTTGATCTCAGCTTTAGTGGCATCGGTGGTAACCTTGAAAACCACCTGATTGGCGGCGTCCGCCAACACAGCAGCCTTTTCGGAAATTACCGGGCCCAGCAGTACTTTGTAGAGTCGCTCTTGGTTCATCCCAGCACCTCTTCAATTTTCTTGAGCGCAGACACGGTAACCACGACCTTGTCGAAGCGGATCAGGCTAACCGGATCAATGCCCTGCACGTCACGAACGTCGATCTTGTGCAGGTTGCGCGCGGCCAGGTAGAGGTTTTCGCTCACTTCCTCAGTAATGATCAGGGCATCGGCCAGATCAAACTGTGCAAGCTTGCTTACCAGCTGCTTGGTCTTGGGAGCGTCAACGTCAAAAGACTCGACTACTACCAGACGCTCCTGACGAGCAAGCTCAGACAGGATGCAGCGCAGTGCAGCGCGGTACATTTTCTTGTTCAGCTTAACGCTGTGATCACGCGGCTCAGCGGCGAAGGTTACGCCACCAGAGCGCCACAGCGGGCTGCGGATAGTACCAGCACGGGCACGACCAGTACCCTTTTGACGCCAGGGCTTCTTACCACCACCGGAAACGTCAGAACGGTTCTTCTGGGCCTTGGTACCCTGACGAGCGCCTGCCATATAGGCTACGACCGCCTGGTGCACCAGGTCCTGATTGAATTCACGACCGAAAGTCACTTCAGAGACAGCTACAGTGCCTTTAGCGCCTTCGGGAGTAGCGATATTCAGTTCCATATCTATTTACCCTCAGACTTAGGCTTTTACTGCCGGACGAACGATTACATCGCCGCCGGGCGCACCAGGAACGGCACCTTTCACCAGCAGCAGATTGCGCTCGGCGTCAACACGAACCACTTCGAGGTTCTGCACGGTTACGCGCTCGGCACCCATGTGTCCGGCCATCTTCTTGCCTTTCCACACGCGGCCAGGAGTCTGGCACTGACCGATAGAACCGGGAGCGCGGTGAGACAGGGAGTTACCGTGGGTAGCGTCTTGCATGCTGAAGTTCCAGCGCTTAATGCCGCCCTGAAAACCTTTACCCTTGGAAGTGCCGGTGACATCAATCATCTGGCCAGCTTCAAAGCCGGACACGGTGATTTCAGAACCGATTTCGAAAGCCTCATCAGAACCATCAGTACGCAGTTCGAAGAGACGAGTGCCGGCCTCAGTGTTGGCCTTGGCGAAGTGGCCCGCTTGGGGCTTGGAGACACGGGAAGCCTTACGGTTGCCCACAGCTACCTGAACTGCAGCGTAACCATCAGTTTCCACGGTTTTCACCTGGGTGACGCGGTTCGGAGCTACTTCAATCACAGTAACCGGAACAGAAGCGCCATCTTCGGTGAAGATGCGAGTCATGCCGCTCTTGCGGCCGACAATACCTATAGTCATCGTATTAACCTCTCAGTGCACGGGGCTTTAACCCACTGCGGCCGCCCAGTTTCAGAGCGTTACACTACCCGGACCTTTTTCGCCCGGGATTCGGTAGTTAATTTAAAGTGTTAGCCGAGACTGATCTGAACCTCAACACCGGCCGCCAGATCGAGCTTCATCAGCGCGTCGACAGTCTTCTCGGTGGGCTCAACAATGTCCAGCAAACGCTTGTGAGTACGGATCTCGTACTGATCGCGCGCGTCTTTGTTGACGTGCGGGGAAACCAGCACGGTGTACTTTTCTTTACGAGTCGGCAGCGGAATGGGACCGCGTACCTGCGCACCAGTGCGCTTGGCCGTCTCGACGATCTCCTGGGTAGACGTATCGATCAGCTTGTGATCAAACGCCTTCAGGCGAATTCGGATGCGTTGACCCTGCATGGAATCAAACTCCAACTTATGAACTAAAGAACGTCCTTTTACGCAACCCCGAGGGCGGGCGAAAAGGAGCGCGAATTCTACGGGCGATCTGAGCAACTGTCAACCACCGGCCAGGACTAACTGATTCGGGGGCACAGACAGGTGAAACTACACTTTTCCCATCGGGCAGCTACACGAGGGAAACACCATGACCATTGCAGCCACAGTCAGTCAATTTCTTGATGACCACTCGGTTTCCTACCGGGTCATCCCCCACGCCCACAGCGCAACCAGCCGGGAAACAGCCCACGCCGCTAACGTCCGTGAAGACCGGGTGGCCAAGGCTATCCTGCTTCGCGACAACCAGGGACTGGTGATGGCCGTAATTCCGGCCAGCGGTAGCCTCGACCTACGCGCCGTGCACGACGAGACAGGACGCAACCAGCTCGAGATGGTACCGGAGGGCGACCTCGGCAAAACCTTTCCGGACTGCGAACTGGGCGCACTACCGCCATTGGGGCAGGCATACGGCATAACCACGTTGCTCGACTCCAGCTTCGGACACTGTGACACCGTGTACTTCGAGTCAGGAGATCACGAGGGGCTGGTCGCCATCGATGGACGTGATTTTGACCAGCTATACCAAGGCAGTCACCACTGCGACATCAGCAAAGACTGGCCGTAAACAACGCGAGTTGAGCCCGCCAGCCGGCAAGATACTTGCCTGGCACTAAAACTGAAAAAGGCCGCAGCGTCACCGCTGCGGCCTTTTTACCGACCTAGATCAGGAGTAGAAATTACTCGATGATCTTGGCTACCACGCCGGCGCCTACGGTACGGCCGCCTTCACGAATCGCGAAGCGCAGACCTTCTTCCATGGCGATCGGAGCGATCAGGGTGACAGTCATCTGTACGTTGTCGCCCGGCATTACCATCTCGGTACCTTCCGGCAGCTGTACGTCACCAGTTACGTCGGTGGTACGGAAGTAGAACTGCGGACGGTAGCCCTTGAAGAACGGAGTGTGACGACCACCTTCGTCCTTGGACAGTACGTAAACCTCAGACTCGAACTTGGTGTGCGGAGTGATAGAACCCGGCTGAGCCAGAACCTGACCACGCTCTACTTCGTCACGCTTGGTGCCACGCAGCAGCGCACCAATGTTCTCACCAGCACGGCCTTCGTCCAGCAGCTTGCGGAACATTTCAACACCAGTACAGGTGGTCTTGGTGGTTTCCTTGATACCAACGATCTCGATCTCGTCGCCAGTCTTCAGGATGCCACGCTCAACACGACCGGTTACTACGGTACCGCGACCGGAGATGGAGAATACGTCTTCGATCGGCATCAGGAACGGCTGGTCTACCGCACGCTCCGGCTCCGGGATGTACTCGTCCAGGGTTTCAACCAGCTTCTTAACAGCGGTGGTACCCATCTCGTTGTCGTCTTCGCCGTTCAGGGCCATCAGAGCGGAACCAACGATGATCGGGGTGTCGTCACCCGGGAACTCGTACTGGTCCAAAAGTTCGCGAACTTCCATCTCTACCAGCTCGAGCAGCTCTTCGTCGTCGACCATGTCAGCCTTGTTCAGGAATACCACGATGTAAGGTACACCTACCTGACGGGACAGCAGGATGTGCTCGCGAGTCTGCGGCATGGGGCCGTCAGCAGCGGAACATACCAGGATAGCGCCGTCCATCTGAGCAGCACCGGTGATCATGTTCTTCACGTAGTCAGCGTGTCCCGGGCAGTCAACGTGCGCGTAGTGACGGGTCGGGGACTCGTATTCAACGTGGGAGGTAGCGATGGTGATACCACGCTCACGCTCTTCCGGAGCATTGTCAATACCGTCGAAAGCAACGGCAGCACCGCCCCAGACTTCAGCACATACGCGAGTCAGAGCAGCGGTCAGGGTGGTTTTACCGTGGTCAACGTGACCGATGGTGCCCACGTTTACGTGGGGCTTGGAACGTTCAAACTTCTCTTTTCCCATTTTCAGGATCCTCTAACTAAAAAGTTGTAAAGGTACTAAAGCTTAAGCTTTGGTTTTGGCGATGATTTCATCGGCAACGTTTTTAGGCGCTTCCGCGTACTTCAGGAACTCCATGGTGTAGGTCGCGCGGCCCTGGGTCGCGGAACGCAGGTCAGTGGCGTAACCGAACATTTCGGCCAGCGGCACTTCGGCGTTCACAACCTTACCGGAAGAGCTGTCTTCCATACCCTGGATCAGGCCACGACGACGGTTGAGGTCACCGACCACGTCACCCATGTTTTCTTCCGGAGTAACCACTTCCACTTTCATCATCGGCTCGAGCAGAACTGCACCGCCCACTTGAGCCAGCTTCTTGGTCGCCATGGAAGCAGCGATTTTAAACGCCATTTCGTTGGAGTCCACATCGTGGAAGGAACCGTCGTACAGAGTTGCCTTCAGGCCCAGCAGCGGGTAGCCAGCCAGAACACCGTTCTGCATCTGCTCTTCGATACCTTTCTGCACCGCCGGAATGTATTCCTTCGGTACCACACCACCGACGATGGCATTTTCGAATTCCAGACCTTCCTGGGACTCGTCTTCTGCCGGCTCGAACTTCACCCATACGTGACCGTACTGACCACGACCACCGGACTGACGAACGAACTTGCCTTCGATCTCAGTGGTGTTACGGATGGTTTCACGATAAGCCACCTGCGGCTTACCGATGTTGGCTTCAACGTTGAACTCACGACGCATGCGGTCAACGATGATGTCCAGGTGCAGCTCACCCATACCGGAGATGATGGTCTGGCCAGTCTCTTCGTCGGTCTTAACGCGGAAAGAAGGGTCTTCCTGAGCCAGCTTGCCCAGTGCGATACCCATTTTTTCCTGGTCCGGCTTGGACTTCGGCTCAACCGCTACGGAGATTACCGGCTCCGGGAACTCCATACGCTCGAGGACGATCTTCGCGTCTTCGGCACACAGGGTGTCACCAGTGGTCACGTCCTTCAGGCCGATCGCTGCGGCAATGTCACCCGCCAGTACTTCTTTGATCTCTTTACGATCGTTGGAGTGCATCTGCACCATCCGGCCGACGCGCTCTTTCTTCATCTTCACGGAGTTGTATACCGCGGTGCCGCTCTCCAGCTTACCGGAGTAAACGCGGAAGAAGGTCAGAGTACCAACGAAGGGGTCGGTAGCGATCTTGAACGCCAGAGCGGCGAACGGTGCGTTGTCGTCTGCTTCACGGGTTTCAACGGTCTCACCGTCGTCCAGAGTACCTTCGATCGCACGAACTTCGGTCGGCGCCGGCAGGTATTCGATAACCGCGTCCAGCATGGCCTGTACGCCCTTGTTCTTGAACGCAGAGCCGCCCAGAACCGGTACGATTTCGTTGGCCAGAGTGCGCTGACGGATCGCTGCCTTGATCTCTTCTTCGGTCAGCTCACCTTCTTCCAGGTACTTTTCCATCAGCTCTTCGCTGGCTTCCGCAGCGGCTTCGACCAGGAACTCGCGCATTTCTTCGCACTCGTCCTGCATGTCAGCCGGGATGTCGGCGTAGTCGAAAGTCATACCCATGTCTTCTTCGTTCCACAGGATGGCTTTCATCTTGACCAGGTCGACAACGCCCTTGAACTCGTCTTCGGCGCCGATGGTCATCTGCAGCGGCACTGCAGTGGCGTTCAGACGGGTCTTCAGCTGGCCGACAACCTTGCGGAAGTCCGCACCGGCACGGTCCATCTTGTTGACGAAGACCATGCGCGGTACTTCGTACTTGTTGGCCTGGCGCCATACAGTTTCGGTCTGCGGCTGTACGCCGGAAGAACCACACAGAACCACAACAGCACCGTCGAGTACACGCAGGGAACGCTCTACTTCAATGGTGAAGTCAACGTGCCCGGGGGTGTCGATGATGTTTACGCGGTGCTGCGGGAACTGCTGCTGCATGCCAGCCCAGAAACAGGTAGTTGCGGCAGAAGTAATGGTGATACCACGCTCCTGCTCCTGCTCCATCCAGTCCATGGTTGCGGCGCCTTCGTGCACCTCACCAATCTTGTGGGACAGGCCGGTGTAAAAGAGTACGCGCTCGGTCGTCGTGGTCTTACCGGCATCTACGTGGGCGCAGATACCGATATTGCGATAGCGTTCGATAGGCGTTTTACGTGCCACAGTTGTATCCTCGATATAACGGCAAAAGGCAGCCATGGAATCAAGCCCAAGCTGCCTTTCGGTATTAATGTCTCACGCTGTTTTTCAGCAGTTTGAAAAAAGTCATGAGGCTTAGAAGCGGTAGTGAGAGAACGCCTTGTTGGCTTCCGCCATGCGGTGTACGTCTTCGCGCTTCTTGACCGCGCCGCCCTTGTTCTGGGAAGCGTCGATCATTTCGTTGGCCAGACGCTGAGCCATGGACTTCTCACCGCGCTTACGGGAGAACTCCACCAGCCAACGCATTGCCAGCGCCATGCGGCGGGAGGGACGCACCTCTACCGGCACCTGGTAAGTCGCACCACCAACACGGCGGGACTTTACTTCCACCATGGGTGCAATGTTTTCCAGGGACTCTTCGAAAATTTCGATGGGGTCTTTATTCAGTTTTTCTGAAACCAGGTCCAGGGCACCGTACACGATGCTCTCTGCAACTGACTTCTTGCCGCTGATCATGACGTGGTTCATGAACTTGGCGAGTGTGACATTCCCGAACTTAGGATCGGGCAGTACTTCGCGCTTGGCGACTACTCGTCTTCTTGGCATTGTAATTGCCTCTCTTCAGGGTTGCTCTGAGACGCCGCCGTACAAATACAAATCGGCGAGCTCAGCCTTACTCCGGTTGGAAACCGAAACGCATTCAATCAAATAAGGTAAAAACCTTACTTGGGTCGCTTGGCGCCGTACTTGGAACGGCCCTGCTTGCGATCGTTTACGCCGGCACAGTCCAGTGCACCGCGCACAGTGTGATAGCGCACACCCGGCAGGTCTTTTACACGACCGCCGCGAATCAGTACCACGCTGTGCTCCTGCAGGTTGTGACCCTCACCACCGATGTACGAAGTTACTTCGTAACCGTTGGTCAGACGTACACGGCAAACCTTACGCAGTGCAGAGTTCGGCTTCTTCGGTGTAGTGGTGTACACACGAGTGCAAACTCCACGACGCTGCGGGCTGGCCTGCAGAGCGGGAACGTCGCTTTTTTCGACTTTGCGTTTTCTCGGCTTACGAACCAACTGGTTGATCGTTGCCATTAAAAATCACTCCAAAAATAAAACGCCCCCACCTCTAGCAGCAGGGGCTCAGTCGTCAGTGTATGTAGGCCGGGCACGTAAACGCGCTCGCCGGACAGCACACCCCACATAAGCGGGGGCCGCATTCTATAGGCGGTTCCCCCACGAGTCAATCGGCAGATTGGTGAGTACTCACTTATACCGTCGATTGCGGCAAAAGCCCGACCGCGATGGCCGGGCCCTTACCAGTGGCAGGGCTTGCACCCCGCCGCCGGGGTTACTCCCCGGAAGACTTCAGAGCCTCGGTCAGCGCTGCTTCCACTTCAGCGGCAGACGGCCCCTCGGCATAGCCTTCAGTCATCTGCAGGCTGCGCTTGCGCTTGCGCTCAAGGTGGTGCGCCAGACCGGTACCGGCCGGGATCAGACGACCCACAACCACGTTTTCCTTCAGGCCACGCAGGTTGTCTTCCTTGCCGGTCACCGCTGCCTCGGTCAGCACGCGAGTGGTCTCCTGGAAGGAGGCCGCGGACAGGAAGGACTCGGTAGCCAGAGAGGCCTTGGTGATACCCAGCAACAGACGCTCGAACTGAGCCGGCTGCTTGTCTTCGGCACGCAGACGCTCGTTCTCTTCGATGACCCGCTGGTATTCCACCTGATCACCTTTGATGAACTCGGAATCGCCCATCTCCAGGATTTCCACCTTGCGCAGCATCTGACGCACGATCACTTCGATGTGCTTGTCGTTGATGCCAACACCCTGCAGGCGGTAAACCTCCTGGATCTCATTAGTAATATAGCGCGCCAGCTCTTCCACGCCTTTCAGGCGCAGGATGTCGTGCGGGTTGGACGGACCATCGGAGATGACCTCGCCCTTCTCCACGGTTTCACCCTCAAACACGGTCAGCTGACGGTGCTTCGGAATCAATACCTCGTAGTGATCCTTGCCGTTCGGCAGCGGCTTGCCGTCCTGCGGAGTAATCTGCAGGCGAACCTTGCCCTTGGTTTCCTTACCGAAGGAAACGGTACCGGAGATTTCCGCCAGAATGGACGGCTCTTTCGGCTTACGCGCTTCGAACAGGTCGGCAACCCGCGGCAGACCACCGGTGATGTCCTTGGTACCGCCGGATTCCTGCGGAATACGGGCGATAACGTCACCGACACTGACCTTGTCACCGTCTTTCAGGCTGAGGATGGCACGCGGCGGCAGTGCATAGTGTGCCGGCGCGTTGCTGTTCGCGAGCGTCAGCTCCTCGCCGTTCTCGTCCACCAGGGTCACAGCAGGACGCAGGTCTTTACCGGCAGACGGACGTTCGGCGGGGTCGATGACCTCGATCGAGGACAGCCCGGTAATCTCGTCAGTCTGCTTGCGGATCGACAGTCCGTCTTCCATACCGGACAGTTTCACCCAACCGGCCACCTCGGTGATGATCGGGTGGGTATGCGGATCCCACTTGGCCACGATCTGGCCTGGGTCGACCTCAGCACCTTCACGGACGCTGATGTTGGCACCGTAAGGCAGCTTGTAACGCTCGCGCTCGCGGCCGGCGCTGTCGGCAAGTGCCAGCTCACCGGAACGGGAAACCGCGACCAGGGTGTCGTTGGTGGTCTCGACCACTTTCACGTTGTGCAGACGGACAGTACCGCCCTGCTTCACCTGGATGCTGTCCGCGGCAGACGCACGGCTCGCCGCACCACCGATGTGGAAGGTCCGCATGGTCAGCTGGGTGCCCGGCTCACCAATGGACTGCGCGGCAACAACGCCCACAGACTCACCGGAGTTGGCACGGTGGCCGCGGGCCAGATCACGGCCGTAACACTGGGAGCAGATACCGTGGGCAGTCTCACAGGTGATCGGAGAACGTACCAGTACCTCGTCGATACCCATGGTTTCGATACGCTCGACCCACTTCTCGTCGATCATGGTGCCAGCTGGCACAGCAATCTCATCGCTGCCCGGCTTGGTCACATCACGGGCCACGACACGGCCGAGGATGCGGTCACCGAGGGACTCGATCACGTCACCACCCTCGATCACCGGCGCCATGGTCAGACCGCTGTCGGTACCACAGTCGACTTCGGTGATCACCACGTCCTGGGCCACGTCTACCAGACGACGGGTCAGGTAACCAGAGTTGGCGGTCTTCAGTGCCGTATCCGCCAGACCCTTACGAGCACCGTGGGTGGAGATGAAGTACTGCAATACGCTCAGGCCTTCACGGAAGTTCGCGGTAATGGCGTTCTCGATAATGGAGCCGTCCGGACGCGCCATCAGGCCACGCATACCGGCCAGCTGACGAATCTGCGCCTCACTACCACGGGCTCCGGAGTCTGCGTACATGTACACGGAGTTGAAGGAGTCCTGCTCGGTCTCGTTGCCCTCGCGATCGACAACCTTCTCTTTCTTGATACCGGCCATCATCGCCTGGGTGACCTTGTCATTGGTACGGGACCAGACGTCGATCACCTTGTTGTACTTCTCACCGGCGGTTACCAGACCGGAAGCAAACTGGCTCTCGATCTCTTTCACTTCTTCTTCCGCGGCGGCGATCAGGTCGGCCTTGGCGGCGGGAATCTCGAAGTCGTTCACACCGATGGAGGAACCTGACTTGGTAGAGAAATCAAAGCCGGTGTACATCAGCTGGTCGGCAAAGATAACAGTCGCCTTCAGGCCCACCTTGCGGTAGCACTCGTTGAGAATGCGCGAGATGGCCTTCTTCTTCATCGGCTGGTTGACCAGCTCGAAGGGCAGGCCGTCGGGCACGATGTTCCAGAGCAGCGCGCGGCCAACAGTGGTGTCCTGCAGACCGGTGCTTTCATGCTTCTCACCGTCCTCACCCACGATCATTTCGCGGATGCGGACCTTGATCTTCGCCTGCAGACCAACCTGGCCGGCGTAGAAAGCACGGCTCACTTCCTTGATGTCGGAGAAGGCCATGCCTTCACCTTTGTCGTTCACGCGCTCGCGGGTCATCCAGTAGAGACCCAGTACCACGTCCTGGGACGGTACGATGATCGGCTCACCGTTGGCGGGCGACAGAATGTTGTTGGTGGACATCATCAGCGCGCGGGATTCCAGCTGCGCCTCGATTGTCAGCGGTACGTGTACCGCCATCTGGTCACCGTCGAAGTCGGCGTTGTATGCCGCACACACCAACGGGTGCAGCTGGATGGCCTTACCTTCAATCAGTACCGGCTCAAACGCCTGGATACCCAGACGGTGCAGGGTCGGCGCGCGGTTCAGCAGCACGGGGTGCTCGCGGATCACCTCGTCGAGGATATCCCACACGATGGCCTCTTCCCGCTCGACCATTTTCTTGGCTGCCTTGATGGTGGTGGCCATGCCTCGGGCTTCGAGCTTGCCGAAAATGAACGGCTTGAACAGCTCCAGGGCCATCTTTTTCGGCAGACCGCACTGGTGCAGACGCAGGGTCGGACCAACCACGATTACGGAACGGCCGGAGTAGTCGACGCGCTTACCCAGCAGGTTCTGACGGAAACGGCCCTGCTTACCCTTGATCATGTCAGCCAGGGACTTCAGCGGGCGCTTGTTGGAGCCAGTAATGGCGCGGCCGCGACGGCCGTTATCCAGCAGTGCATCCACGGATTCCTGCAGCATGCGCTTTTCGTTGCGCACGATGATGTCAGGTGCGTTCAGCTCGAGCAGGCGCTTCAGACGGTTGTTCCGGTTGATCACTCGACGGTACAGGTCGTTCAGGTCGGAGGTCGCGAAGCGACCGCCGTCCAGCGGTACCAGCGGGCGCAGATCCGGCGGCAGAACCGGCAGCGCCTGCATGATCATCCACTCCGGGTTGTTACCGGACTTGTAGAAAGCTTCCAGCAGCTTCAGGCGCTTGGACAGCTTCTTGATCTTGGTCTCGGAGTTGGTGGCCGGAATCTCTTCCCGCAGACGCTGGATTTCCGCCGGCAGGTCGATATCGCTCATCAGCTCCTGAATGGCCTCGGCGCCCATCTTGGCTTCGAACTCATCGGCGAACTCTTCCATCGCTTCAAAGTACTGCTCGTCGTTCAGCAGCTGACCGCGCTCCAGGGTGGTCATGCCCGGTTCGGTGACCACGTAGGATTCAAAGTACAGCACCCGCTCGATATCGCGCAGGGTCATGTCCAGCAACAGACCGATACGGGACGGCAGGGACTTCAGGAACCAGATGTGCGCAACCGGGCTTGCCAGCTCGATGTGGCCCATACGCTCACGGCGCACCTTGGCTTTGGTGACTTCAACACCACACTTCTCACAGATGATGCCGCGGTGCTTCATGCGCTTGTACTTGCCGCACAGACACTCGTAGTCCTTCACCGGACCAAAGATCTTGGCGCAGAACAGGCCTTCACGCTCAGGCTTGAAGGTACGGTAGTTGATGGTCTCCGGCTTCTTCACTTCGCCGTAGGACCAGGAACGGATCATGTCCGGAGACGCCAGGCCGATACGGATGGCGTCAAATTCTTCCAGCTGCTCCTGGGCTTTCACCAGGTTTAACAAATCTTTCAAGGCCTTTCCTCCAGTTGAGGTAGTCAACCCGGCCTCGGCCGGGCCAGCCGGCATCCCGATTACCCCTGGGACTGCCGGCGTTCAATCACTATCGCCTTTGACAGGCGCTCACACCGCTACGGGTCTCAGTCGTGCTCCAGCTCGAAATTCATGCCGAGCGCACGGATTTCCTTGACCAGTACGTTGAAGGATTCCGGCATACCCGGCTCCATGCGGTGGTCGGAGTCCACGATGTTTTTATACATCTTGGTCCGGCCTTCCACGTCATCGGACTTGACCGTGAGCATTTCCTGCAGGGTGTAGGCTGCACCGTATGCTTCCAGAGCCCACACCTCCATCTCACCGAAGCGCTGGCCACCGAACTGCGCCTTACCACCCAGCGGCTGCTGGGTAACCAGGCTGTAGGAACCGGTGGAACGCGCGTGCATCTTGTCGTCCACCAGGTGGTTCAGCTTCAGCATGTACATGTAGCCGACTGTTACCGGACGCTCGAAGGCATCACCGGTACGACCGTCGTACAGAGTGATCTGACCGGAGTCAGGCACGTCCGCCAGACGCAGCAGCTTCTTGATCTCGCCCTCGTCGGCACCGTCGAAGACCGGTGTCGCCATCGGCACACCACGACGCAGGTTCTCTGACATCGCCAGCACTTCTTCGTCGGTCAGCTGGTCCAGCTCTTCCTGACGACCGCCGGTGGAGTTGTAAACCTCACCCAGGAATCCGCGAATCTTCTCGGCTTCCTGCTTCTCCTTGATCATGCGGTCGATCTTCACACCCAGGCCTTTGGCAGCCATACCCAAGTGCATCTCCAGAACCTGACCGACGTTCATACGGGACGGTACGCCCAGCGGGTTCAGGACGATGTCGACCGGCTCGCCGTTCTCGTCGTACGGCATGTCTTCCACCGGCTTGATCACGGAGATCACACCCTTGTTACCGTGGCGACCGGCCATCTTGTCGCCCGGCTGGATGCGACGCTTGATCGCCAGGTAAACCTTGACGATTTTCAGCACGCCCGGGGCCAGGTCATCGCCGGACTCGAGCTTTTTCTTCTTGTCTTCAAACTGCTCGTCCAGCAGCTTGCGACGATCTTTGAGCTGCGCTTCCGCTTTTTCCAGCTGCTCGTTCAGGCTTTCCTCGGCCATGCGCAGCTTGAACCAGTCTTCGCGCGGCAGGTTTGCCAGTACATCGGCGGAGAGTACGTCACCTTTCTTGACGCCCTTGCCACCGGCCACTTTCTGGCCTTCCAGAGCGGACTGCAGGCGCTCGAAAGTAGCCGCTTCAACGATGCGGTACTCTTCGTTCAGGTCCTTGCGCACCTGATCCATCTGCGCCTTCTCGATATCGAGGGAACGCTGGTCCTTCTGCAGGCCGTCGCGGGTGAAGACCTGCACGTCGATTACGGTACCGCGGGTGCCGCTCGGCGCACGCAGGGAAGTATCTTTAACGTCAGACGCCTTCTCACCGAAGATGGCGCGCAGCAGTTTCTCTTCCGGAGTCAGCTGGGCTTCACCCTTCGGCGTTACCTTACCGACCAGAATGTCACCGGCGCCCACTTCCGCACCGATATAGACGATGCCGGATTCATCCAGCTTGTTCAGCGCAGATTCACCCACATTGGGGATATCCGCGGTGATCTCTTCACTGCCCAGCTTGGTATCGCGCGCGATACAGGTCAGCTCCTGGATGTGAATGGTGGTAAAGCGATCTTCCTGAACCACGCGCTCGGAGATGAGGATGGAGTCCTCGAAGTTGTAGCCGTTCCAGGGCATGAACGCGATGCGCATGTTCTGGCCCAGCGCCAGCTCTCCAAGATCCACAGACGGACCGTCGGCGAGGATATCGCCGCGGGCAACCACGTCGCCGGTCTTCACGATCGGACGCTGGTTGATACAGGTGTTCTGGTTGGAGCGGGTGTACTTGGTCAGGCTGTACAGATCCACACCGGCTTCACCGGCTTCCACTTCGTCATCGTGTACTCGGACAACGACGCGGCTCGCGTCGACGCGCTCGATCACACCACCGCGGCGGGCAACCACACAGACGCCGGAGTCGCGTGCAACGGTACGCTCCATACCGGTGCCGACCAGCGGCTTTTCGGCGCGCAGGGTCGGAACGGCCTGACGCTGCATGTTCGAGCCCATCAGGGCGCGGTTGGCGTCGTCGTGCTCAAGGAACGGAATCATCGCCGCAGCCACGGAAACCACCTGCTTGGCAGAGACATCCATGTACTGGATCTCCGCCGGCGGCTTCAGGCTGAACTCGTTCTTGAAGCGAACGCTGACCAGCTCATCAGTAAAGCGGCCCTCGTCGTCAACAGCAGCGGAGGCCTGGGCAATCACGTAGTTGGCTTCGTTGATCGCGGACAGGTATTCCACGTCATCGGTAACCTGGCCGTCCACTACCTTGCGGTACGGGCTTTCGAGGAATCCATAGTGGTTGGCGCGGGCGTAAGTCGCCAGCGAGTTAATCAGACCGATGTTCGGACCTTCCGGGGTCTCAATCGGACACACGCGGCCGTAGTGGGTCGGGTGTACGTCGCGGACCTCGAAGCCTGCGCGTTCGCGGGTCAGACCGCCCGGGCCGAGTGCAGAAACACGACGCTTGTGGGTCACTTCCGACAGCGGGTTGTTCTGGTCCATAAACTGGGACAGCTGGGAGGAGCCGAAGAACTCCTTCACCGCAGCGGCCACCGGCTTGGCATTGATCAGATCCTGCGGCATCAGTCCTTCGGACTCGGCCATGGACAGGCGCTCTTTTACCGCGCGCTCGACGCGGACCAGGCCCACGCGGAACTGGTTTTCGGCCATTTCACCCACGGAGCGCACGCGACGGTTACCCAGGTGGTCGATATCGTCCACCATGCCGTTACCGTTGCGGATTTCCACCAGGGTCTTGAGGACATCGACGATGTCTTCTTTGCTCAGGGTGCCCGCACCAGTCTCGTCCTCGCGGCCGAGGCGACGGTTGAACTTCATGCGGCCGACGGCAGACAGGTCGTAGCGCTCGTCGGTGAAGAACAGGTTCTCGAACAGCGACTCAGCGGATTCCTTGGTCGGCGGTTCGCCAGGACGCATCATACGATAGATCTCGACCAGCGCCTCGAGCTGGGTGCGGGACGGCTCACTGCGCAGCGTGTCGGAAATGAACGGACCGCGGTCCAGATCGTTGGTGTACAGCGTCTGGATTTTCTTGACGTTCAGCGCACGCAACTTGCCGACCACCTCTTCGGTGATCTCGGCGTTACACTCGACAGCCACTTCGCCGGTGGACTCATCGATCACGTCATGGGCCAGAACACGGCCGTGGAGATATTCCACCGGCGCGTCGAGGCGATCAACACCCGCTTTTTCAAGCTGGCGGATGTGACGCGGAGTGATACGGCGGCCTTCTTCTACGATCACCTTACCCTTGCCATCCTTGATATCAAAGGAGGCAACATCACCACGCAGGCGGGACGGGATCAGCTCCAGGCTGACAGAATCGTCATGCAGTTCGAAGGTGCTGGTATCGAAGAACATATCCAGCATTTCCTCGGAGCTGTATCCGAGGGCACGCAGCAGGATAGTCGCCGGCAACTTGCGGCGACGGTCGATACGTACGTAAACGAGGTCCTTCGGGTCAAACTCGAAGTCCAGCCAGGAACCGCGGTAGGGGATTACGCGGGCGGCGTACAGCAGCTTGCCGGAAGAATGAGTCTTGCCTTTGTCATGATCGAAGAACACACCCGGGGAACGGTGCAACTGGGATACGATCACACGCTCGGTACCGTTAATTACGAAGGTACCGTTTTCGGTCATGAGCGGAATCTCGCCCATGTAGACTTCCTGCTCTTTGATGTCCTTGATGGACTTATTGGCAGACTCCTTATCGTAAATAATCAGACGCACGCGCACCCGCAGCGGGCATGCATAAGTCACACCGCGCAGAGTACATTCCTGTACGTCGAACGCCGGCTTACCCAGCGTGTAGCTTACGAACTCCAGCGCAGCATTGCCGGAGTAGCTGACAATCGGAAATACGGACTTAAACGCCGCTTGCAGTCCGACATCCAGTCTGTCGTCAGGGCGAGAATCGGCCTGTGTGAATTTGCGATAAGAATCCAGCTGTATCGCAAGCAGGAAAGGCACATCCATGACCTTTGGCAGTTTGCCAAAATCCTTGCGGATACGTTTTTTCTCAGTGTATGAGTAAGCCATTCATATTCCCCAGCTTGATCAGTGACAAGACTTCAGTGGAACCCCGGCCGGTAAGCCGGCGGTACGGGATTCTCCCGGGTGAGAAGTCTCTGACCAGTGCAGACCACTACACTGGTCGGAAACCTCTCCTGTTCCGGTGCTTTTCAGCTGCGCCCGGAGTGGGTTAAGGTGTCTTCACTGCCTCAGCAGTCCCTACCTGACAACCCTGGCGCGAAAAAACACCACTGCCGCAAACGGCAAAAAGGCCGGCGGACAAATGTCCACCAGCCTTGCCGCTGACCGTCGATCCTGCCGACGGACAGCGGAGAGTCGCAACAACCGAATTACTTCAGCTCTACAGTTGCGCCAGCTTCTTCCAGCTGCTTCTTGGCGTCCTCGGCTTCATCCTTGGTAGCGCCTTCCTTCAGCGGGCTCGGAGCGCCGTCTACCAGTGCCTTGGCTTCTTTCAGGCCCAGGCCGGTGATGCCGCGAACAACCTTGATCACGTTTACTTTCTTGTCGCCGGCAGAAGTCAGAACTACGTCGAAAGAGTCCTTCTCTTCAGCAGCAGCTTCGCCGCCAGCCGGACCAGCCATAACTGCAGCCGCTGCAGTTACGCCGAACTTCTCTTCCATTGCTTCGATCAGCTCGACAACGTCCTTAACAGACATTTCGGCAACAGCATTGATGATATCTTCTTTAGTCAGAGACATGAGTCAGTACCTGATTTGTGTGAGCAGTCAACTGCTCAAATAAGTTTTGAAAACTGCGACTTCGACTTGCGAAGTAATTAAGCAGCTTCTTGCTCTTTCTGGTCGCGAATGGCCGCAATAGTGCGAACCAGCTTGCCAGCAGATGCTTCTTTCATAACGCTCATCAGCTTGGCGATCGCCTCGTCGTAAGTCGGCAGGCTTGCCAACAGTGCGACGTCGGTGACCGCGCCTTCGAAGGCGGCACCTTTCAGTTCCAGCTTGTCGTTACCCTTGGCGAACTCCTTGAGGATGCGCGCACCGGCACCCGGGTGTTCGTTGGAAAAGGCAATGATGCTGGGACCGACGAACTTCTCAATGAGACATTCGTACTCGGTACCTGCCAGAGCGCGACGCGCCAGAGTGTTGCGAACGACTTTCAACCAAACGCCGTTGTCGCGCGCCTCTTTGCGCAGAGCGGTCATGTCATTTACGGTAACGCCGCGGGAATCCGCAACTACCGCTGACAGAGCGCTCGAAGCAGCTTGCTGGACTTCTGCGACAATCGCTTTCTTGTCTTCGAGTCCAATAGCCATAGTGTCACTCCTGGATTTGAAAAAAGACCGGGGCAATAAGTCCCGATCCGTTCCGGTGCATAAAGCTCAAATCCAGTAAAAATACTGGTTTGGGCGACACCGTCTGCGTAGGCTCGGAGCTGTTACGGGCCAACCTGGCCCAAGTCCGGATTAAGCTGCAGCGGTTTAAACCTCAAACCCCTGCAACACCTACGGTCTTTGACGGCCCACCTTCCTGCCGAGGCATTCAGGTGGACCCCAAAGTTCGGTTAACCGGATATCTGTTACTTGATATCCAGGGAGGCCTGGTCGATGGTCAGACCCGGGCCCATGGTAGTGCTCAGGGTAACCTTCTTCAGGTAAACACCCTTCGCGGAAGCCGGCTTAACCTTTTTCAGGTCTGCAATCAGGGCTTCCAGGTTTTCTTTCAGCGCTTTCGCGTCGAAGCTCACCTTGCCGATACCGCCGTGGATGATGCCGCCCTTGTCAGCGCGGAAGCGCACCTGACCAGCTTTGGCATTCTTGACCGCAGTCGCAACGTCGGGAGTCACGGTACCGGTTTTCGGGTTCGGCATCAGGCCGCGCGGACCGAGGATCTGGCCCAACTGACCGACGACACGCATGGCGTCCGGAGAGGCGATCACCACGTCGAAATCCATCTTGCCAGCTTTAACATCAGCAGCCAGCTCGTCCATGCCTACCAGGTCAGCACCAGCTTCCTTGGCGGCGTCGGCGTTAGCACCCTGGGTAAATACGGCAACGCGCACATCTTTACCGGTGCCGTGCGGCAGGGTAGTGGCGCCACGAACAGCCTGGTCGGATTTACGCGGATCGATGCCCAGGTTTACGGAAGCATCGACAGTCTCGGCAAACTTGACGTTGGACAGCTCTTTCAGCAGGGCAACGGCGTCTTCGATACCGTAGGCCTTACCTGCTTCAACTTTCTCAGCGATAGCGCGCTGACGCTTGCTCAGTTTGGCCACTTACACGCCCTCCACTTCGATACCAGCACTGCGAGCGGAACCGGCGATAGTGCGGACGGCCGCATCCATATCAGAAGCAGTCAGGTCCGCCTTCTTCATTTCCACGATCTCTTCGATCTGAGCGCGGGTAACCTTGCCCACTTTTTCAGTGTTCGGACGACCAGAACCGCTCTTGATCTTGGCAGCCTTGCGCAGCAGTACGGCGGCAGGCGGAGACTTCATGATGAAGGTGAAGGAGCGATCGCTGTATACAGAGATCACAACCGGTACCGGCAGGCCCGGCTCCAGATTCTGGGTCTGTGCGTTGAACGCCTTACAGAACTCCATGATGTTCACACCGTGCTGACCCAGCGCGGGACCAACGGGCGGACTCGGGTTGGCCTGACCGGCCTTAACTTGCAGCTTGATGTAAGCTTCTACTTTCTTAGCCATTACAGCTTCCTCTCAGTTTGGGTGTTAGCGCCTGCACTGAACAGCCAGAAGGCCACAACGCACGGCTCCCCTCTCACCCTGACGTGACTGCCCAGGCAGCATCTTTCAGGGACGCGAAAGCCCTCCCCCACAAGAAGCAGGAGAGGGCCGAATCCTTCAGCTCACGATCAGGTCTTCTCGACCTGACTGAACTCCAATTCTACCGGCGTGGAACGACCGAAGATCAACACAGCCACCCGCAGGCGACTCTTCTCATAGTTGACTTCTTCAACCACACCATTGAAATCATTAAACGGACCGTCGATAACCCGAACCATCTCACCGGGTTCAAACAGCGTCTTGGGCTTGGGCTTGTCGACCGAATCATCGATCCGGTTCAGGATTGCCTGAGCCTCGCGATCCGTAATCGGTGCCGGCTTATCCGCCTTGCCACCGATGAAACCCAGCACCCTAGGAGTCTCTTTCACCAGGTGCCAGGTATCGTCGTTGAGCTCCATTTCCACCAGCACATAACCGGGGAAGAACTTGCGCTCACTTTTGCGCTTCTGGCCGGCGCGCATTTCCACTACTTCCTCAGTGGGCACCAGGACCTCACCAAACAGGTGGTCCATTTCGTGCAGCTCGATGCGCTCCTTCAGGGAAGATGCGACGCGCTTCTCATAGCCAGAATAGGCCTGCACTACGTACCAATGCTTAGACATGCGTCATCCTTCAGCCGATGATCTTGGAGGCCACCCACCCAAGGGCAGAGTCAAGCGCCCAGAGAATCAGCGCCATGATCAGTACGAAGACCACTACGATCGCAGTAGTCTGAGTTGCTTCCTGACGGGTAGGCCATACCACCCGGCGCACTTCGGTCTGCGCTTCACGCAGCAGATTCCAGAGCGCGTCACCCTTGGCGGTATTTACCGCCACCACGAGCGCAACAAGGCACAGGGCCACAATCGCCAGCACGCGGTACAACAGAGGGAATTCAGCGTAGTAGGAGTTACCCGCTACGGCGGCACCGACAAGCAGAACCACCAGCAGCCACTTCAGGCCGTCAAGACGAAAGGTTTTCGCCTCTACTTTAGCATTCATACAAAGAAGCCCTTAGCGCTTACAACACACGCCCCACTTACTGACTGGAGGCTTGTGACGCCCTCAGGCACTCATCAAGGCGGGGCGATTGAAAAGTTGGCAGGCCAGGAGGGACTCGAACCCCCAACAGCCGGTTTTGGAGACCGGTGCTCTACCAATTGAACTACTGGCCTAGAAACACTCACAGGTGCCGCGGCACCTGAAAAACGAGGGGGCGGATCTTAGCACCCTCCCCTCGGTTTGGCAAAGGCGCCCCACCGATTGACCAGCGAGACACCTTACAAACCACCGATTACTCGATGATCTTGGCTACCACGCCGGCGCCTACGGTACGGCCGCCTTCACGAATCGCGAAGCGCAGACCTTCTTCCATGGCGATCGGAGCGATCAGGGTGACAGTCATCTGTACGTTGTCGCCCGGCATTACCATCTCGGTACCTTCCGGCAGCTGTACGTCACCAGTTACGTCGGTGGTACGGAAGTAGAACTGCGGACGGTAGCCCTTGAAGAACGGAGTGTGACGACCACCTTCGTCCTTGGACAGCACGTAAACCTCAGACTCGAACTTGGTGTGCGGAGTGATAGAACCCGGCTGAGCCAGAACCTGACCACGCTCTACTTCGTCACGCTTGGTGCCACGCAGCAGCGCACCAATGTTCTCACCAGCACGGCCTTCGTCCAGCAGCTTGCGGAACATTTCAACACCAGTACAGGTGGTCTTGGTGGTTTCCTTGATACCAACGATCTCGATCTCGTCGCCAGTCTTCAGGATGCCACGCTCAACACGACCGGTTACTACGGTACCGCGACCGGAGATGGAGAATACGTCTTCGATCGGCATCAGGAACGGCTGGTCTACCGCACGCTCCGGCTCCGGGATGTACTCGTCCAGGGTTTCAACCAGCTTCTTAACAGCGGTGGTACCCATCTCGTTGTCGTCTTCGCCGTTCAGGGCCATCAGAGCGGAACCAACGATGATCGGAGTGTCGTCACCCGGGAACTCGTACTGGTCCAGAAGTTCGCGAACTTCCATTTCTACCAGCTCGAGCAGCTCTTCGTCGTCGACCATGTCAGCCTTGTTCAGGAATACCACGATGTAAGGTACACCTACCTGACGGGACAGCAGGATGTGCTCGCGAGTCTGCGGCATGGGGCCGTCAGCAGCGGAACATACCAGAATAGCGCCATCCATCTGAGCAGCACCGGTGATCATGTTCTTCACGTAGTCAGCGTGTCCCGGGCAGTCAACGTGCGCGTAGTGACGGGTCGGGGACTCGTATTCAACGTGGGAGGTAGCGATGGTGATACCACGCTCACGCTCTTCCGGAGCATTGTCGATACCGTCGAAAGCAACGGCAGCACCGCCCCAGACTTCAGCGCATACGCGAGTCAGAGCAGCGGTCAGGGTGGTTTTACCGTGGTCAACGTGACCGATGGTGCCCACGTTCACGTGGGGCTTGGAACGTTCAAACTTTTCTTTTGACATTGCTAGCCTCCTAAAGATAGGCCCGCCGGGGCGACACCTATTCGCAGAACCCGCCGAACCGGGCACCAGAAACGCAACACCCGGATACAAATAGCCGCAGAGACACCTGCCCCCGCGGCCATCGAAAAATGGAGCTCATGGGCGGATTTGAACCGCCGACCTCACCCTTACCAAGGGTGTGCTCTACCCCTGAGCTACATGAGCATATTACTGCCACATCCAACCTCCCCACAGGGGAGAAGGATCGACAACCGGCATCGCCGGTCATCAAGCCGCCTTCCTGGCGACTTTTCCCACAACACTCACACCAATAAAGCGTGGAGCGGGCAGCGGGAATCGAACCCGCATCATCAGCTTGGAAGGCTGAGGTTCTACCATTGAACTATGCCCGCATGCGGGAGCTCCAGGCAAAAGGCCTCACAACTAACCTTCCGCTGGCGACACCTAAAAGGCATCTCAAAATGGTGCAGGGGGGTGGATTCGAACCACCGAAGCTTTCGCGTCAGATTTACAGTCTGATCCCTTTGGCCACTCGGGAACCCCTGCTGAAAGCGGTGTGCATTCTCTACATCGACCGCCGCAATGTCAACACTTTTTCTTTAAATTTCACAGACTTAGCCGCAAAACTTAAGGTGACACCACAGAGACAAAAAATGGAGCTGGCGAGAGGAGTCGAACCCCCGACCGGCTGATTACAAGTCAGCTGCTCTACCAACTGAGCTACGCCAGCTTCGTCTCTTTCACCGAAGCGTCGAATGTCGACCACCTCAAGTGAGGGCGGGATTCTAGGGGAACTTCCTTTGACAAGCAACTGTTTCAGAAGCACTTTTTTCGGCCCGCAGAATCTTCCCAACTGGCGGATTACTGCCTCCCTAGTCTGACTCTAGCTCCTGACAGAGATTTTGCTTGCGATCCATATCCGGATAATCGAGCTGGAGCTGTTCCCAGAAGGCGTCAGCCAGTTGCCCCTCGCCACCGGTGGCAAGCACGACCCAGCGCTCGAGATAAGTCCGGGGCTCTTCGCGGGTTTGCGCCGGATATCCTCGCTCCTGCAGCTCCGTCGCGAGGGCTTCAGCCCGGTCCGGCTCCGAAAAAATACCGAAGGAAATGCCATTGGTAAGCGAGCCCTTGGGTATCACGTAGCTATCAACGCCTTCCGCCTGAAGTTCCCGCAGCCGGCGGAACGCCTCGCGACGGGTGCCGAGCGGGGCCAGATAGACCCAGTAGCGCATCTGGCCCTCCATCTCGATTTCCCGCAACTCCGCAGAAACCTGCAGGGCCGCGAGCCGCTCGACGATATCCTCACCCTGGTAGGCCTCGGCTACAGGGCCAATAATGGTGCACAGCGACTGCTCCCTCACCGCACGCTTGCCAACTGACTGGCGTACCGGCGCAGACTTCGGCTCCTGAGCAGCCAGCGCGCCGGGCGGGACTTCCTGCACCAGGTCAATCCGGGCGCCCTCGGGCTCCACAGCAGGCCCGACAGATTGCGTTTCAACGGCCGGTTCGGCAAAGAAGCGAAACCAGGCAAAACCAGCCAGATTTGCGATAAGAAGAGCGAGAACTATCCAGCGCATAAGCAGTTTGAAGGAGGAATCCCCATCCGAATGTTATTTAAGGGTTGCTGAGGGCCAGGCCGTCCAGCACCAGGTCGGGCACGAGTTCGGTCGCGTGTTCCGCCAGCGACGCCAATATCGGGCCATCGCCACCGGTCACCACCAGCAGCGGCGACGGCGCCTCTGCAGCGAGGGTCTTCATGGCTTCCTCAATCGCACCAAGGACCATTAGTACCAGCCCCCGGTTGACCGCCTCGTCAGTATCCCTTCCGGCAACCAGGCTCATCCCCGGCTCGACAGTGTCCGGAACCTTGACCGCATCCGTGTCACGAAACAGCGCGCGACGCATCAGCGCCAGCCCCGGGACTATATAGCCGCCGAGGTGCCGCCCGCCAGCCCCCAGCAAGTCCAGTGTCACCGCACTGCCGCAGTCGGCTACCAGACAGGGGCGGGCAAAGTGTCGGTGCGCACCGAGGACCGCCAGCCAGCGATCCACCCCCAGCCGAGACAAGTCCCGATAACCGCAGGTAACCCCGGCACACAACCGCTCGACACGGGCAAACTCCACGCGGCCCCAGCCGAGCGCCTTAACGACGTTCGCAAGACCCTCCGCCGCTTCAACTCCAGCCACGTTGGCCGCCCGCACCCGAGTGACGGGGAACGCCGGCCAGGTTTCCGGTGGCACACCTCTTCTCAGGCTGGCAGTCTCCACCACCCCGCACACCGGCGCACCCGAGCCCAGCAGGCGCCATTTACAGCGGGTGTTGCCGAGGTCGACTTCGAGAATCATTGCCCGAGCTCCCGACCACGAAGGGACACTTCACCGCCATGAAAACGGCGTAGCTCCCCATCGATCTCCAACAACAGTGCACCGCTCTCATCGACGCCGCGGTTGAAACCGTGCCACTCCCGTGGCCCGGTATGCACGGTAACCTCGCGCCCAGCAAACTGATCGAGCCGGGACCAGGCAGCGCGGTACGCGCCAAAACCGCTGCGGGGGTACTCATCGAGTACGGCCAGCAGCTCCTCCAGCATCGCGGCAGTAAGCTGGTTGCGTATCACGCCGGGGCGCACGGAGGTCAAATCAATCCAGGGCTGCCCGATGCTCTGCCCGAGCTCCTCCGGTAGCCCCACATTGAGGCCCACCCCCACGACCACACCACAGCGGTCGGTCAGATCTCCGCTGAGTTCGAGCAGTACGCCAGCAAGCTTCCGTCCCTGGCACCAGACGTCATTGGGCCATTTCAGTCGAACATCCGGCACATCGAAGCGATCGAGCGCCCGCGCGAGCGCTACCCCGACAGCCAGACTGAGCCCCTCCAGCAGCTGTACGCCGCCCTGGAACTGCCAGCCGATCGACAGGGTGATACCTGCCGCAAAGGGGCTCAACCACTGCCGTCCCCGCCGGCCCCTGCCGGCAGTCTGCTGCTCGGCCAGCATCACCAGACCGTGACCTGTGCCGGCATCCATACACTCAAGCACCCGTGCATTGGTGGAATCCACCTGTTCAAGAACCTGCAGCTCACCGAGCAGACTCTTTCCGGACGCACTCATGCGAGACAAAATTTCGTCGGGGGAGAGTAAATCCAGCCCGCCCTGAAGCCGATAACCCCTGCCTTTCTCGGACTCCACCGGCAGCCCCAGTTGCTCCAGCTTATGCAGCTGCTTCCATACGGCCGCGCGCGAGACACCGAGTGCGGCACCGAGGGATTCACCGGAATGCAGCTCGCCGTCGGCGAGCAACTCGAGCAAAGGGCGCAGGGAGGCCAGAGGGCTTTTACTCATGATCTGTAGGTTCAGCGGTGGATTCCAGATACTGGCGCCGGTAACGGCGGCCCAGACTGGTCAGGATTTCATAACCGATCGTTCCGGCGTATTCGGCCACCTCGTCCACGGTGAGATAACGATTCAGCAGTTGGATATGATCCAGCGACGCGCGCTGGCCCGACGAGAGCCCGGTAATATCGTACGTCGCGCTGTCCATAGAGACCCGGCCAACCATGGGCAGACGTTGCCCGTGCGCCCAGCCGCAACCGCGCCCGCCCTGGGCCCGCAATACGCCGTCGGCATAACCGCCGCGGGCCACTGCCAACCAGGATCCGGCCACGGCGGTCTGCGTAGCCCCGTAACCGACCTGACAATCCCGAGTCACCTCACGGATCTGAATCACCGGCAATTCCAGCGTGACCACCGCAGACATCGGGTTGGGCGTGCCCGGCGTTGGATTGACGCCATAGAGCGCGCAACCGGGGCGCGCGAGGTCGAAATGGTAGGCCTTATCCAGAAAAACTCCTGACGAGTTGGCGAGACTCTGTCGTACAGAGGGCAACACCCGTTTCAGGCGATCCCCCGCCCGCCGGAATGCGTCGAGTTGCAGCCGGTTTTGCGGGTGTCCGGGCTCATCGGCGCAGGCCAGATGACTCATCAGAAGATCCACCTGCGCAGCCGCCAGCAGGCCGGGATCGCGCAGCAGCAGATCGTACTCATCGGCACCCATACCCAGCCGGGTCATGCCGGTATCGACTTTGAGTGCACAGCGGGCCGCTCGGCCGCTCTTTTCCTGGGTGTCGGCCCAGGCTCGCAGTTGGCTGGTGGTAAAGATCGTTGGCACAAGGCCGGCTTGCAGACAGTCCCATTCGGTGCCCGGACGGATTCCGGTGAGCACAACGATTTCAGCCTCGTCACCCAGCTGCTGGCGGAGAACAGCCCCCTCCTCCAGGGTGGCGACAAAGAAGTGACGGCATCCCCTGGCCCACAGTACCGGGGCTACGCGACGAACCCCGAGGCCATAGGCATCCGCCTTCACCACGGCGCCGCAACGCTCCACTGAACCGACCTTGCGCTGCAACAGGTCATAGTTGCGACCGATCCCCTCGAGGTCGATCTGCAACAAGCCCTCATCACAGAGTCCGTGCCACTGGTCCTGCGGTTGGTTCATAGTCAGGTGGCCCCCAACAGGCTTTCACGGCGTAGCGCTCGCGCTCCAACAGCAATGAACACAGCAACCAGTAACAGGCTGACAATCGAGCCCGCCAGCACGACAGCCACAGGAACACTGTCGCCTACCAGCAGAGCTTTCAGCCATTGCTGTTGCCCTACCAACGGCAGCAACTGCCAGAACTGCTTATCCAGCTGCACCTGTGACATATCCAGGGCCATCAACAGGAAGAGCGGTGCCACCTGCAGGATACTGAGGCGCATTTGTGCATCCTTGAAAGACTTTGAGCCCAGCGCCAACAAGAGTTGCACGACCGCAACGAGGAGTGCCAGAGGCATCAATAACAGTCCCATGGCCACCACGCCGGAAAAGCTGGTGGACTGCTGCATGCCCAGCTCCGCCATGGGCATCAGCGGCATCAGGGCCGTCAGCGCAGACACTGACAATAGTCCTGCAAGCCAACCCAGGCTGGCGACGGCCAGCGTCTTCGCCAGCACCACCTGCCACGCAGGCAGGGGCTGCAACAGAAGATTTTCGAGGCTCAGGCGCTCCCGTTCCCCAGCGGAAGCGTCCACTGCGGTGGCCAGGCTGGCAACAAAGAGTGTCATGATCAACAAGGCGGGCACCGAGGCGAGAATCAACTTACCCCGGTCCGATGGCGTGCTGATATCCCGCATTTCAAGCCGCCAGGGCGCCAGCAATTGCGGCGCCACACCGCGAGCCACCATGCGCTGCTGCACAATCTGCTGCTGCAGGGGCGCAAGGCGCTCCTGCAACTGACGCCGCGCACGGCTGGCATCCTTGGACGCCCCGTCCAGATAGACGTAAAGCTGCGGAATCCCGAACTGGCGATACTCGCTGGCAAAGTCGTCCCCCACCTGCAAGACCAGATCGTATGCCCCCGCCAGCAGTTCACTGGGCTCGCCCTCCTGCAGCACATCGACCAACAGCTGCTCCCCGGCCAACTGCTGTGCCAGCAGGGGAAGCCGATCACCGCCGATGAGAGCCACGCGGGATTCGTTCTCCGATTTGACCTTGAACATGAACACGGTCGCCCCGGTAATCATGGCGGGGAACAACAGCGCAAAAGTCACCGCCGTAAGCAGCGCCCGCTTATCACGCCATGCTTCCAGCAGCTCTTTGTACACCAGCGCTCCCATGGGGCCCTGCAACCACTGACTGAATACACTCATGCCAGAACCTCCTGTTCCAGTGATTCGGTTTGTTGACCGTAGGCCAGCGACACGAAAGTGTCCTCGAGGTTGTCGCAGCCACTCCGCGCCATCAATGCGCGCGGCTCGTCATCGCCAACCAGGCGGCCATCAGCCATGATCAGAACCCGGTCCGACAGCTCGAGCACTTCGGACATCACATGACTGGAAAATACGATCGTGGTGCCGGCATCCCGCAACCGCAGCAAGGTGCGTCGCAGCAGCCGCGCCGCGAGCACATCCAGCCCCCGGGTCGGCTCATCGAGGATCAGGTGTTGCGGCCGGTGTACCAGGGCCCGCGCGAGGGAAACCTTCATCCGCTCGCCCTGAGAGAAACCGACCGTACGCCGCGCCCACAGGTCCCCCAGCTCCAACTCACTGCGCACGGCTTCCAGGGAGCGAGAGAGGTCGCGGCCGCGCAGTCCCTGCATCTGTGCAAACAGGGTCAGATATTCTTTTACCGATAGTCGCTCGTACAGGCCCTCCCGGTCACCCACAACACCCAGCTGTCGCCTGACCGCCAGAGGCTCGGAGGCCACATCGATACCCCCCACGAGGACCTGTCCGGAATCGGCCCGCAACAGCCCCGTGACAATACGGAGACAGGTAGTCTTGCCCGCACCGTTGGCACCGAGCAGTGCAGTGATCCGGCCGTCGGGAATGTCAAAACTCAGGTCCCGCAGCACCGGCCGCCCGGCAAATTCCTTGCGTAGGGATCTCACTTCAATCATTTGCTTTTCCCTCAAGATTGGCCAGCGGCGCAGCATCGAGTGCCGGACCAAAGGCGTCAGCCATGAACGGCGGTCGACGGATTTCACTCACGCATTGCGTATCCAGCGGCTGTGCCGGGCTGTTCAGGAACTCGGCGATCAGCGTGGGAATGCAACCGCGTCGGGAGTTGATATGACCCCCACCTTCAACCACCAGGTGCTGCTTGTGATTCAGATAGTCGAGACGGGTATCCGCATATGAAGGCGGCGTAATCGGATCCGCACTGCCGGAGATCAGCAGCACCGGGTGCTCCCTAACTTCCGGAGAGGGATAGCTGCGCTCCGCAACCGGCCAGACGCTGCAGCCGGTGGCGAACAGATCGATAAATCCCGTCCCCAGGAAGGTATCGCGGCTGTCAGCTTCCATCTCCTCAGTGCTGATGCGGTTCAGCTCCTCCGCACAGGCCACGGAAAAGGTCAGGCCCATTGACATGGAGTCACTTGCAGGCAGGAAAAGGCTGGCAAGGCCCGAAAGGGGAAGTAGATTTCCCCGGGCAGCCTGGTGAATGACATAGGGCAGCTGCGCCGCCGCACCCGGATCATAGAGCGCCGCGCGGATGGCATTGGCCACTTCCCAGCGCGGGACCCGTCGCTCCACGGGTATCCCCTTGAGCGGATCGGCCAGCCGCGAATCGCCCTGCTCCCACTCGGCCAGCAGGCGGTCGAGATCCGCCCGCCAGTCTCCAAATCCAGCGCAACTGACATCCTCCAGACAGGCATCCTGCAGTTGCTGCAGTGCCTGCTCGGCAGCTTGTGCGCTCAGGAAAACTTTTGTCTCAATCGGTGCAACGGCATCCAGCACCAGCGCACTCAAGGAATCCGGATACCATTGCTGGTAAAGCAGCGCGGTGCGCGTTCCCCAGGAACCTCCCCAAAGGGCGATTTTCCCGTGACCCAAATGGGCCCGCACCAGCTCGAGATCATCGACGGTCTGCCGGCTGTAGAGCCCGTTGGTACGCTGCTGCTGCTCCTCATAACACTGACCTACCGACGCAGCAAATGCATCGAGATCCGCTGGAAAATCTTCCTCGATTCCGCATTCAAAAGCCCCTGACCGTCCCGCACCGCGCCGGTCGACCATGACAATATCCCGATTGCGGTTCACCTTGGTAAAACTGGATAACAGCGGCACCAGGTCAGATGCGGCCTGCCCTGGACCACCCGCGAGCAGGTAGAGTGGTTCACTGCCATCGGGATTGACGGCCGGCGCTACAGCGACAGCCAGTTTCACCGGCTGCTCACCCGGCTCTACCGGAACTTGGTAGCAGTGAAGCGGTTGGGACCAACCGTCCAGATAACAAGTCTCCGCCGCGGGCTCCTGTGCGGCGACAGAGCCGCAGTAGAGCACCACGATAAGTGACATCAGCGGTTTGAGAACACAGGCCCCCGCCCGATTTCTGGCCAATTCCTTTGCCATCAGCAACTTCTCCTGTTGAGATTCCTACTGGTGCTCCAGTCTATCGAAAAAAGGCCTGCTCCGTCCCGATACCTGCGATTAGCACAGGCGGCAGTGCAGTGGTAAGGTCTGGCTTTGCTCCTGACGCGACCAAAGCCATGAACTTTTCTGACCGCGAAAAACAGCTGATTCGAGCGGCTTTCGCCTGGGGACAGATCGCCCAGAAGGAAGGCTTCGAACTCTCAGACCTGGAAATTGAAAAATCAGTCCTGTTTCGACGCCTGCTGGCCGGCCGACCCGCACTTGCCTTCCCCCCTCCCCTGCGCCACGGATTCCCCTGGTACGAGGTGATCGAGGGACGCAATGAGTTTGTAGTCAATGCGTCGGAGCCTTCTCCGGACTGCAGCATTATCGCGCCGGGAAGTAAACCGGGCGATACCTGCATACTGATTGATGGCTCACTCTGGCGCGTTGCGAAGACCGTCAAGCCGGGCCAGGAGTATCTTGTCGAGTGGGGTGCCTATCCGATTCAGTGGCGACTGCGAAAACACTGGCAAGTGAACTACGAGATGACGCAGCAGCTGCACCAGTTCCGCAGGGACCACCCCGAAGCCGAGATTAGCCTCGACCAGGGCAACGGACAGCGTGAATGTGGGGAGCTGCGTGTGGATGATGAGCACACGGTCTGGCTGAGTGAATGGCACCTGAGCCGAGTCGGACTGTCCGGCTGGATTTGGGTCGGCAACATCGAAGATCCGGCGGAATACGGCAACTTGAGTCCTATCTATGAGGACAGCCGCGGCCCGCTCCTGCTCGGCGAACCTGGTCAGACGCGTGGCGTCACCTGGTTGCGAGTGGAACAGGCGGAAGGTGAATCCCGCTTTATCCGCCTGGGCGAAACACAGGACTACCGCAAGTTGATCCCCAGCGCCATGAGCGATCTGGAAGAGCTGGTCCAGTGCGTCCAGGGCGAAACGATTCAGGTCATGGACTGCAGAGGTCTGCAGCCCATGCGTCTGGTGACAGTGCCAACTCACCTGGCCCCGCTCGAGGAGTTTGATCTCGGCAGGCCCACATTCGATCTGGTGCCCGATAACGCCCGGGACTCCTGACCTCAGTCGACGTCCCGTCCGCGCGCAGCCCGCAGCAGCATAAACCAGGGTTCCAACGGCATTTCCTTGTCTACCGCGGTCAGAGCCCCTTTCAGGCGTTCGAGGTTGCCACTACCAAGTACTGGCACCATACGACTGGGGTGCCTCAACAACCAGCTCAGTGCCATCTGCTGCGCATCCATTCCCAATTCCCCATGCAGGGATTCCATGCAATCGCGGACCCTCGCCGCAGTTTCCGCGCCACCGGTAAAAAGGTCGCCTCCCGCAAAAGGCGACCAGGCCATGGGCAGGATTCGATTTTGCTGGCAATGATCCAGCTGGCCATCAAACATCGGTGCACTGTGCAAGAGAGAGACTTCAATCTGGTTGGCAACCAGCGGCGTCTTCAGGCGGGACTGCAGCAACGCCACCTGGTGGGGCAGGTAATTCGAAACACCTACCGACCTCACCTTGCCGGCGGCAACGAGACTATCCAGCACACCGGCCAGCTCGTCTGCATCCAGCAGAGGATCCGGGCGATGCAGTAGCAGCAGGTCCACGTAGTCAGTGCCCAGGTTCCGCAGACTGTTTTCGACGGAGGCGCGCACATGGTCTGCGCTGGAATCGTAGTGATTCAGTCGAAACGCATTGTTGCTCCCACAGAGCTTGATACCGCACTTGGTCACGATCTCCATCCGCTCACGAACAGCCGGCTTGAGTCGCAGAGCCTCACCAAAAAGAGACTCGCACTGGTAGTCCCCGTAGATATCGGCGAGATCGAAGGTGGACACGCCCAGATCCAACAGCTCCTCCGCGAACCCCAGACGATCCTGCGGACTCATCTGCCAGCTGTCCAGCCGCCAAAGCCCCATTGCCACGCGGGACATAGAAAAATCACTACTCAATGCGGACACTACTCTCTGCATGGACACCTCTTCGTTGATTATTCCGGGCTGCTGAAATACATGCGATTCACACACCGCCAGACAGTGGCGCATTGTAGAGCCCCCGTTAACAGTTTGCAGTTTGCAGTTTGCATTATTGGTTTGCCGGCCAGAATCAGCCTTGACCAGTACCAATTAACACGGAAGCGGTAGGTATTAGCTGCCAATGGACTTCAGGCACTTCAGTTTTCATCCACAGCCATTCATAAAGCCAGTTGCTCACAGTTTCACTGGAAGGAGCTGTGCATAAACATGGGATAGCACCTCGAGCGCCAGCTACCACCAGCCATTGTCGGACACGCGCAAAAAAACACCGGCAACGTTCTACTGGCAAAGAGCTGTATGCCCACACAGTATTGCAAAATTGGCATGTCGCCTGAGGGGAAGTAAATCGAATTTTTCTAGCGTCGACGTGTATCCACAACCAGCTATTATCCCCAGACAATCTGCAGACTGTGGAAAAGTACTTCAGTCATTGCCCTCACCCAAACGCCAAAACAAGATGCTCTTTGATTACCAACAGAAATACTGGAAACAGCTGTGCATAACCCTTGGAAACTTACCCCATAGCGAGTGACGCCGTCGGATCCCGAAGGAGGCGAAAAATGCGTCAGCTAAATACGCTGCAGCGCTGACTCATGCAAGGGGATCCCCGCAAGCCGACAGCCCATAGATCTCGCATATACGGGATCGAGAGTTATGGATAAATTCCGCAGGAATCAGAGTAATCGTGCTCCGGAAAGTTTTCAGGAGCGGGAGGTTAGCGGCAATCTCCATGACGGGGCGACCTTCAGGCGGCCGGAAGGGTGACGGACATGGAGGCACTCCATCACCTGCCGCAGGTCATCGCCAGGAGTAAAAGAACAAAGGCACGACGACTTTAGCCTCCGCGGCGTCCGCAAATACTGCACGCTCGGCTGACCTACACGGCAGCGCGTTGCGCTGCGAGGTAGTGGCAGTAATTCATCGCATCCAAAATAAAAAGGGCCACCCGATTGGGTGGCCCTTTCTTTTATTTAGAAGCCTGACAAACGGCTTAGCCGTTTGGACTGCCGTAGGCAGCCCGAAGGGTGAGGGCTGAAAGCCCGAATCACCATGACCTTTTCGCGAAGCGAAAATAGGTCATCGGCAGGCGTAAAAGAAGAAAGGCCGTACAGTTTCCTGTACGGCCTTTCGGATTTGAAGCCTGACGATGACCTACTCTCACATGGGGAAGCCCCACACTACCATCGGCGATGTTGCGTTTCACTTCTGAGTTCGGCAAGGGATCAGGTGGTTCCACAACTCTATGGTCGTCAGGCAAACTGGCTTGGGTTGGCGTGGTCTTATGAGTCTCTCTAGTGGACTCTGCGCTGCCTGTTACTGCCGTTTGCCTGATCTTGCGATCTGCAGTAACCCCAAATAAGTCGGTGAAACATTCTGTAGTAATACACCGCAAGTCGATCTCTTTCGAGCTCTTGCGCGTCTCTCGGATTCACAATCCGAATCGTTAGTAACCATCTCTGTTGTATGGTCAAGCCTCACGGGCAATTAGTACTGGTTAGCTCAACGCCTCACAACGCTTCCACACCCAGCCTATCAACCTGGTAGTCTTCCAGGGCCCTTCAGGGGACTCGAGGTCCCAGGGAGATCTCATCTTGAAGGAGGCTTCCCGCTTAGATGCTTTCAGCGGTTATCCCGTCCGAACATAGCTACCGGGCAATGCCACTGGCGTGACAACCCGAACACCAGAGGTTCGTTCACTCCGGTCCTCTCGTACTAGGAGCAACTCTTCTCAAATCTCCAACGCCCACGGCAGATAGGGACCGAACTGTCTCACGACGTTCTAAACCCAGCTCGCGTACCACTTTAAATGGCGAACAGCCATACCCTTGGGACCGGCTTCAGCCCCAGGATGTGATGAGCCGACATCGAGGTGCCAAACACCGCCGTCGATGTGAACTCTTGGGCGGTATCAGCCTGTTATCCCCGGAGTACCTTTTATCCGTTGAGCGATGGCCCTTCCATACAGAACCACCGGATCACTATGACCTACTTTCGTACCTGCTCGACATGTCTGTCTCGCAGTCAAGCGCACTTATACCATTATGCTCATTGCATGATTTCCGACCATGCTGAGTGCACCTTCGTACTCCTCCGTTACTCTTTGGGAGGAGACCGCCCCAGTCAAACTACCCACCATACACTGTCCCCGATCCGGATAACGGACCTGGGTTAGAACCTCAAACATACCAGGGTGGTATTTCAAGGATGGCTCCACTGCAACTGGCGTCACAGTTTCAAAGCCTCCCACCTATCCTACACAAGTAGGCTCAAAGTTCAGTGCAAAGCTGTAGTAAAGGTTCACGGGGTCTTTCCGTCTAGCCGCGGGTACACTGCATCTTAACAGCGATTTCAATTTCACTGAGTCTCTGGTGGAGACAGCGTGGCCATCGTTACGCCATTCGTGCAGGTCGGAACTTACCCGACAAGGAATTTCGCTACCTTAGGACCGTTATAGTTACGGCCGCCGTTTACCGGGGCTTCGATCAAGAGCTTCGCCGAAGCTAACCCCATCAATTAACCTTCCGGCACCGGGCAGGCGTCACACCCTATACGTCCACTTACGTGTTTGCAGAGTGCTATGTTTTTAATAAACAGTCGCAGCCACCTGGTCACTTCGACCGGCCTCAGCTTAGGGAGCAAGTCCCATCACCAAAGCCGGCGTACCTTCTCCCGAAGTTACGGTACCATTTTGCCTAGTTCCTTCACCAGAGTTCTCTCAAGCGCCTTGGTATTCTCTACCTGACCACCTGTGTCGGTTTAGAGTACGGTTCACTATTGCCTGAAGCTTAGAAGTTTTTCCTGGAAGCATGGCATCAACCACTTCGTCTCTAAAAGAGACTCGTCATCAGTTCTCGGCCTTAGGGACCCGGATTTGCCTAAGTCCCCAGCCTACAACCTTAAACACGGACAACCAATCGCCGTGCTGGCCTAGCCTTCTCCGTCACTCCATCGCAGCAATAGCGAGTACAGGAATGTTAACCTGTTTCCCATCGACTACGGCTTTCGCCCTCGCCTTAGGGGCCGACTAACCCTGTCCCGATTAGCGTTGGACAGGAACCCTTGGTCTTCCGGCGGGGAGGTTTTTCACCCCCCTTGTCGTTACTCATGTCAGCATTCGCACTTGTGATACCTCCAGCAGACCTCCCGATCCACCTTCAACGGCTTACACAACGCTCCTCTACCATGCACATAGTGCATCCGCAGCTTCGGTTACCAGTTTGAGCCCCGGTATATCTTCCGCGCGGGCCGACTCGACTAGTGAGCTATTACGCTTTCTTTAAAGGATGGCTGCTTCTAAGCCAACCTCCTAGCTGTCTGGGCCTTCCCACATCGTTTCCCACTTAACTGGTATTTGGGACCTTAGCTGGCGGTCTGGGTTGTTTCCCTTTCCACGACGGACGTTAGCACCCGCCGTGTGTCTCCCGCGATTGCACTCCTCGGTATTCGGAGTTTGCATGGGGTTGGTAAGTCGGGATGACCCCCTAGCCCAAACAGTGCTCTACCCCCGAGGGTGAGACGCGAGGCGCTACCTAAATAGCTTTCGAGGAG